>JAFTHR010000037.1 GCA_017457345.1 Clostridia bacterium
AACATCTAGCCATACGGCACCTTTTTGCGTCTTACCCATCTTCTTGCCTTCGCTAGTAGTGAGTAGTTCAAAAGTCATTGCGTAAGCAGCTTTACCTTCCTTACGTCTAATAAGGTCTGCGCCTGCTAAGATATTCGACCATTGATCGTCGCCGCCAAGTTCCAAAGAGCACCCGTATTTTTGGTGCAACACCAAAAAGTCGTAGGCTTGCATGAGCATATAGTTAAATTCCAAAAAGGAAAGCCCGCGCTCTAAGCGTTGCTTAAAACATTCGGCGGTAAGCATTCTGTTTACCGAGAAATGCGCGCCGATATCGCGGAGGAAATCCACGTAGTTTAAATCAAGCAACCAATCGCCGTTATCCACGATCACCGCGGCGTTTTCGCCTTCGAAATCGATAAAACGGGACATTTGCTTTTTGAAACATTCCACGTTATGGCGGATCGTTTCCTTCGTCATCATACTCCGCATATCCGTTCGCCCGGAAGGATCGCCGATCATTGCCGTGCCGCCACCGATAAGGACGATGGGTTTGTGCCCCGCTTTTTGCATGTGCGACATTGCAATAAGTTGCATAAAGTGCCCCACGTGCAAGGAATCCGCCGTGGGATCGAACCCGATATAAAAAGGCACGCTCTCTTTGCCAAGTTTTTCATACAACTCTTCTTCAAACACCGTTTGTTTGATAAACCCGCGTTCGCGGAGCGTGTCCATTACGTTCTTTGCCATATCTGTTTCTCCTATGATAAAAAATAAACGGCTTGCGTGCTATGCAAACCGTTGATTGCCCGTTTAGACTTCCCGATTTTCAAGCACGAAGAACTTGCGCATTACCGTAATAATAATACGCGTAAAGATATCCGTAGCCGTTTTTGTAAAGGAAGTTTTTCATCTTAATTTTAGTTTACTCTCTTTTAGGCTATTTGTCAAGCGTTTGAAACTGTTTTTTGCCCGTTTTTTACCACTTTTAACGCATAAAACTGTTCTTTGAGCATAGGTCGCCGTTGCCAAGGATCGCTCTCGAAAAACGCCCGTTCTCTCTCTTCTTCCGTGTAGGCAAAAACGCTTTTCTTTCTGCACTCGTCCACGAACGCCGAAAACACCGCTTCTCTTTTTTGTTCAATCACCGCAAAAATATCCATTTTTTCTTCCTCTTTCTTTATTTTATGGCAAAATTATAACATATAAAACTTGACAACTATTGTCATATATGTTAAAATAATTTCAACTTTTTTTTAAAAAGGAGAAAAAAATGAAATTTAGTATTTTGCTGGATATTTTATTTGAACTTTTATCCAAACGAAAAGTGACCGCCGACCAAATTGCCGAAAAACACGGCATTTCTAGGCGAACGGTCTATCGGTATATCGACACGCTTTCTCTCACCGTGCCCGTGTACGTAAAGCAAGGCAGAAACGGCGGGATTTGCATTTCGGATAGTTATAAACTGCCGATGGGGTTTATGACGCAGGAAGAATACCAAGCCGCCGTGGAAGCACTCGCAATGGCGTATTCCCAACTACCCGAAGAAAAGTATTTAGTGGCAAAACACAAACTCACGGCGCAAATGAAAAAAGAAACGCGCGAACTCACTCTTTCGGGAAACCTTGGCTCGATTATCGTGGATAGCGGCACTTGGGGTGACACGCGGATTTTCTCCGATAAACTGCGGTTTATGGAAGACTGTATTGCCGAAAAGGCGGTTTTAGAGATCGATTACCACTCTCGCCTTGGCGAATCATCCCACCGAAAAATTGAGCCGCACGTGCTCGTTTTCAAGCAAAACGTGTGGTACGTGTACGCGTTTTGCCGCAAACAACGCGCTTTCCGCTTATTCCGTTTAGGGCGCATTTACTCTTCTCTCATCACGGGCGAAAAGTTTATCCGCCGCTCCTTTAAACGGGAAGATATTCCTTTGAGTTTTTGGGCAACCGAAGAAAATTCCATTAACGTTCGTCTTTTATTTACGAGCGATACTTCTTACCTGGCGCAGGACTGGCTCGGCACGGAAAATATGGTAAAAACGGAAAACGGTTGGCTGGTTGACGCCACCTTGCCAAACGACGAAACTCTCCTGCAAAAAATCGTTGGGTTTGGGAGCAACGTGAAAGTGCTCGCACCCGAATCCTTACAAAAGCAAGTATTAAAACGCGCCAAAGCCGTTTGTTCGCTTTACGAATAAAACAAAAACACCACACAAAAACAGGAAGCCGAAACTTCCTGTTTTCTTTTTTGCTATTTAGCCTTTTA
>JAFTHR010000038.1 GCA_017457345.1 Clostridia bacterium
CCGAAGTCAATTTGCGGCACAGAGAAAACGCCTGTTTGAACCTTTGCACTTTCACCAATCGTTTGTATTTAACCTATCCGCTTGGGGGTGACGGCGAAACTCCTTCGGTGAGTGAAATCGTGCGGTATACGCAGGGGTTGTTTAAGGAGAAAAACGGGAAATCGCTTTCGATTGAAAAGGGTATAGAGCCCCAAGATTTGCCGTACTATTGCTCGTCTACTGCGCCTGCGGTGCGCAAAATGATCACCGAGCGTGCAGCGTTTGAAAATAGGCAAACGAACGATCATAGCGTGTACGATTCTTTGTTTGAAGCGCTCCGTTCTATCGGTATAGAATTAGGCGAAGAAGCGTATTCAAAAGTAAGTTTCGACCGTGTGGAAGGCGCAAGCGATTTACTCCTTCAAAACGGCAAAATTTCTCCCACGGCGTTAGAGCGCTATTTTGCCTGTCCTTTCGCGGCATTCGTAGAGCGCGGGTTAAGGGCAAAGGAGCGTGACGAAGCGGCGGTCGTTGCCGTAGATAGCGGTAATTTTATCCATAAACTTTTGGAAATTACCACACCTATGCTTGCCGAGTTGGGATCGGAAGAGGAAGCGGTAAAACGCGCGCGTGCGGTCGGCGAAGAACTTTTAAGCGATCCTGCGTTTGTGGCACAAAGTGAAACGGCACGCGGGGCTTATGCTTCCGAACGGCTTATCAAAGAAGGCGAGCAGGTGGTGCGCGCGGTATTCCGTCAGTTAAAGAATTCCGATTTTAAGGTGGAAGGGATGGAAGTAAACGTTTCGGCGGAAAACTTTTTTGGGAAGGTGGACCGCGTGGACGGAACGGAAAAATACGTGCGCGTAATCGACTATAAAACGGGCAACGTATCGGCAAAACCGGAAGAGTATTACGTGGGTAAAAAATTGCAATTACCGCTCTATATGTCGGCACTTGCAAAAGATAGAATTCCTGCGGGGATTTTCTATTTCCCTGCTTCTTTCGATTATGCAAAAGAAGAGGGCGGTCGCTTTAAAATGGTGGGCTACTTGAACGGAGAGCCGGAAGCGTTGCTTTCGGGGGATAAAACGCTCACGGAAGGAAAAACGAGTGAATTTTTTGAAGGTACGCTTAGCCAAGAACTTTCGAAAAACGCTATGAACGAGCGCGATTTTAAGTACTTTATCGAATACGCGTCGTTGCTCGTGGACCAAGCGAAAAAGGATTTGACGGACGGGTATTTTGCCGCAAATCCCTATCTTGGCGCATGCAAATACTGTAAACTTGGCGGGGCGTGCGGCTTTAACGGATGCAAAGAACCTTCTAGAAGTGAAGGGACGGTAAGTGCCGAAAAGATCGTTGAAATCGTCCGCCAAGAAAAGGGGGAGGAATAAGATGGCGAACTTTACGCAAGAGCAAAAAGCCGTGATAGAAGCGCACGGAAAAACCATTGTTTCCGCCTCGGCAGGCAGCGGAAAAACCACCGTAATGATTGCCAAAGTTTTGGAACTTATCAAATCCGGCGTGCCCGTAAAGCAAATTCTTGCCGTCACGTTCACGAACAAAGCGGCGGCGCAAATGAAGGACAAACTTCGCCGCGAACTTATTGCCGCGGTGAATACGCAAGGGGTAAGCGCCGAGCAAAAGAAATACTTAAAAGCGCAGTTAACAGACGTTGGCACGGCGGATTTTCCACCATCCACTCCTTTTGCGGGAAACTCATTCGCTCGCACTTTTTTGAAGCGGGCGTAGACGGCGGCTTTGGGATTATTAGTGGGGAAGACGCCGAAGGAAAGGCTTTAAAAGGCGCGGCAATTGATAACGTGTTTGAAAAGGCGTATGAGAGTGAAGATGCCGATTTTCAATACCTGCTCTCCTGTTTTTGGAGAAAAAAGAAGGACGATCAGTTAAAAAAGATTATATTACAAACGTTTGAAAAGGCAAGAGAACGCGGTGATTACCGTGAATTTTTAGAAAGTTCTGGAAATTACACGGAAGAAACGTTCGAGAGCGTTTGCGCCGAGTACTACTCCGCAATCAAAGAAAAACTTTCTTATTACGCCGATTTGCTTGCAGATGAACTTGCTTATTTTGAAAAGGTGCAGGGCTCAAAGTCCACGGAAAAGGTACGGGCGAACCTTGCACAAATCCGTGCTTTGTGTAAAGCGGAAAACCTGTTCAACTTTTTATCCTGTCAGTACGCGTTCGTCGCAAAAGAAACCACGAGCGCAAAATGGACGGCGGAATATGCCGAACACGTTTCGCGTGCGGCGGCAATACTAGATAGAGTAAAAAAGATTTTAAAAGAAGAACACGCAAAATTCTCCGATTGCGAAGCGGAGAAAAAAGCCTTTTTAGAATCAGGAAAAACAGCGGCGGCACTTGCAAAATACGTTATTCTATTTAACGACGAATACGCCCGTTTGAAACAATTGCGCTCGGTGCTTGATTACGCCGATTTGCAACTTGTTGCGTTAAAACTTTTAAAAGAAGAGTACGTTTTAAACGAACTCCGTGAAAAGTATCTCTACGTTTTCGTGGACGAGTACCAAGACGTAAACCCCTTGCAGGAAGAGATTATTTCCGCGATCGGCGGTAAAAACTTATTCCTAGTGGGGGACATCAAGCAATCGATTTACGGGTTCAGGGGCGGTAAATCCCGTTTCTTTGCCGAAAAGCGCACGCAGTTTGAAAAGGAAGAAGGGGCGAACGCTTTGCGGTTGAGTAAGAACTTCCGTAGTGCCGATCATATTTTAAACGCCGTCAATCGCCAGTTTTGTAGGCTGATGACCACGCGTAATTCCGAAGAAGATTACGCAAAGAACGGCGTGATGGAGCGCGGCGGTTTATACGAAGAAGAAAGCGGGCGGGTGGCAGTCCATTTCGTGACCGAGCCTAAGCGATTAAAGAGTGCGGAAGCGCGCGACGTATATTCGGTGAAAAACGGCGCGTTAAAGCGCCGCGACGAGCGCTCGAACGAAGCGAAAACCGTTCGAAAAATCATAGCCGAAGAACTTGGAAAAGAGTTTTACGATATTGAACAAAAACGTTTCCGTAAAATCGGCTACGGCGATATTGCCGTACTCACTAGAAAGAGAGATGAAAAGTTTAAAGAAGTGGTGCAAGAACTCATTGAAGAAGGCGTGCCGATCACGAGTGACTCAAAGGAAAACGTTTGCGATTATCCCGAAATTAAAACGCTTATCGATTTGTTGCGCTTAATAGATAACGAGTGCCAAGATATGCCGCTTATTAGCGTGCTCCTTTCTCCCGTTGGGAAGTTTACGGCGGAAGAACTTGGAAAGGTACGTGCGGATTTTGGAAAAAACGAAGCGGAGTTTTTCTGGCAGGCTTGCCGAAAGTGTGCCGAAACGGAAACGGAAGTCGGCGTAAAATTGCGGCGTTTTTACGAGTATTTTAGAAATTTGCGCCTACATTCAGCCGTGTTATCGGCGGCGGAGATTTTATCGAAAGCCCTTTCGGAAACGGGGATGGAGCAATCTATGATTGCTCGCGATAACGGAACGGATTGTTTAAAGCGGATTGAACGATTTATTGCCGAGTCGGTTTCAGGTGAAACACTTGGCGTGCACGCCTTTTTAAAGCATTTAAAGGACGTTGATTTTTCCGTTAATTATTCTCCTAGCGGTGGAGAAAATTCCGTGCATACCATGACGATTCACTCTTCCAAGGGCTTGGAGTTTCCCGTGGTCATTTTGATAGGGTTTAGTAGACCTTTATCGGGCACGAATGACGAAGTGGTGTTTTTAGACGATCGTTTTGCGCTCGCTTCTCCGTACTACGATACCGAAAATATGACCACGAGCACAACCATTTTGCGCCGTTTATACGAGCAGAATAAGGACGTGGAAGAATCGCGTGACGGGCTCAATCTTTACTACGTTGCGCTCACGCGCGCCAAGTACTCTTTGCACGTGATAACGGGCGGGGTGGGTGCGTTATACGACGAGCGCTACGGCGTTAGTTTTGCCGAGCGAACGGACTTCTCGCTTTGGAAAGAATATATCGTGCACGAAGACCCGTTTTTTAGCGTGTATGCACAAAGAGAAACGCACGTTTCAAAACCGGATTTATTGCTTGTAGACGAAGTTCTCAAATCCCTTTCTTGGCAGTATCCCTATAAGGGACTTGAAAACGTACCGATAAAGAGTTCGGCAACGGCGCTTATTAGCGGTGCGGAAAAGGCGTTCGACGATGACGCGCCAAAATCGGCGGTTTTATTCAACGAAAACGAAGAAAGCGAGGGGCAGGGCAGGGTTTCGGCAAAGAGTGAAGAGCGGATTAAGCGCGGTCTTGCCTACCACGCATTCTTGGAAAACTTCGATTTTTCGGCGCTTTATAGCCAAAGCGGCGAGCTTATTTCCAAGGAAGAACTTGGGGATATCGTGAAAGAAACGTTGTCTGTTTGGCAAAAGAACGGAACGCTAGAAAAAGAGTATTTTTCACTTTTAGATCGCGAAAAATGCGTGGAGATTTTATTGAGTCCCGTGTTCAAAAAATTGCGCGGAAAAACCCTGTATAAAGAGCAACAATTCTTGGTGTTTTTACCGCTTAAGGACTTCACGCGATTGTCCGATTATTCTTCTGGCGTTTCGGTGCAATCGATCGGGGAAGAAGTGCTTTTTCAAGGCGCAATCGACCTGCTTGCTTTTAGCGAAGACGGCGTGATGATTATCGACTATAAGTACTCGGATAAAGATGCGGAGTACTTAAAGGCGCACTATGCGCCGCAACTCGAACTTTATAAAAAGTCCGTTTGCAAAATTATGAACGAGCCGCCCGAGCGCGTTCAATGCGTGATTGTGAACGTTGCAAAGGGGTTTGAAGTGGCGCTTTGACCGAAAACGATTAAAAACGACGAAATATCGCAAAAAACGAACCTTCCTTTGGGGCATAAATAGAAAAATGCCGAAAGGAAGGTTTTTCGTATGGGGTTAGATGAAATCGTGCGCGTGATGAAGGGTTGGGGAACAAGTTTATTAGGTTTTGTAAAGCCGTGCGTTCCCGTGTTTATCGCATTTGTGGCTGGATTGATATTAGCGGGCTTTTGGAGCGCTTGGCTTACAAAACGCCGAAAAAAACGGGAATTAGAACAAGAAAAAAGAGCGCGAGAACGGGCGTTCACGCTTCCCGATAGAGAGAATTCGTTCGTGCGGGAAAGATTGAACGGCGCGCTTAAATCCTTGCCGGACGACGGGCTTGCAAAATTCGATCTTGCTAGCGAGCGCGCGCGGATAGGCTACGTGCAAAAACTATTAGCAAAACTCAAAGCGTCTCCTTTGGCAGTTGCCGATCGGTTGGAGACGAACAGGCTTGCTAGAAGCGTGCTAGAATACGCGGAGAAAGAAAAATTAACGCTAACGGAAGCGCAAAAACTGTGCGATTGTTTTTTATCGGTGCTCAAACTTGCGGCAAAGTATTCCGTTTAAATAGCGCCGAAAAAGTCGAACGGAGAAAGGGAGAGCGTCAGTTGGATGAGTTCTCCTTTTTTCACGGCGTTTTCGAGCGTTCTTTTGCTTACGAACGGAGAAGCATTCTTGCGCTGTAAAGGTGCAGGCAACGGCTCTCCAAGCGGAAAAACGGTCTTTTTCCGCAAAATAAGCGCGTCTTTTACTGCTTTTAGCATAGAATAAGGATAGCGGTTGCCTTCTTGCGTGACGAAGAAAAGAACCATATTATTTTGCACGATTAAATCGTTTAAAACGCCTAAAAGCGCTCCTTTTTCGTCGTAGATAGGGAGCCCGCGGGAAAGTTTTATAAAGTTTTGCGGAAGGGTAGCGCGCAGGCGTTGGAAGCACGCGCCGTTGTCTTCTATGCGTGCGCCAACCCAAGAAACGCACGCCGTTTCCCCTGCGGTTAAACGGCAGCGTACGGCTTTAATTTCGGGGTATTTCTTAGATAAATATACGCCTGTAATTTCCCCTTTCGGCTCGTTGTTTACGAGCAGGGGTTTGCCAAAAAACAATCCTTTCATATCGTCCTCCGAAATCGGTTTTTTGTATTATAACGGATAAACGGCGGCGAAAACGCGCGAAGGGACTATTTTTTTGGCGAAAATAGAAAAAAGCGAATAAAACGCTTGCAAAATAGCGGTATTTTTGCTAAAATAACGCAAGGAAAAGCGCGGTGGGGTATCGCCAAGCGGTAAGGCAACGGATTCTGACTCCGTCATTTCGTTGGTTCAAATCCAGCTACCCCAGCCAAGTGTATGGGTCTATAAGTATTTTGCTTATAGACCCATATTTATATCATTTTTACCCCATTTTAAGGGTTTTTCTAGCAAAAATAGGCTTATGCACGACCCAGAGAAGAGAAAAAGTCTTCTTTGGGTCTTTTTTTATGCCTTAAAACACACGATAGATTTAGCATACACACAACTCGGCACGGTGGGACAAAATGTACGCCCCTGTGGGATTTGAACTAAAAAGTACTCATAGCGGGGGTAAAAAGCATTGAAATTTTATTGAGAAAGTGCTATAATAATTATGCTACATTATTCAAATTAAATAATGAGTTGGTCTATGCTCTTGAAAATAGGGCGGACAAGTTGGAGAGAATATAGGTAGTTATATACCAAGCGCGCCAACTTGTGTCATAGACCAATTTGAATAGTGTAGCAACTAGCGTGAGGTGTATACTGCGGTGTCATCTCGTAAGGGGTGACACCTTATTTTTTAGGAGTGAAACTATGATATGCTCATTCTTTGGACACAGGGATGTTGAATTAACGGAAGAGCTCATAGAGCGAACCAAGGCCGAAATTAAAAAGGCGGTCCAGGATGGCTGTCGCATTTTTTACTTTGGTGGATACGGTGACTTTGATGACCTTTGCTATCAGATAGTGACGGTCATAAAGAACGAAGAACCAGACCTCGATATAAAAAGAATTTTCTGCGTGTCTAAAGAAAAAGAACTTCGTAAATTGCCAAGGGGAGTCAAGAGAGAAGATTACGAAGAAATGATATACCCAAACCTTTCGTTTGACTACTGGTACACTAGCATTTATTATAGAAATTGTGCTATGATAGATGATAGCGACAAAGTGATATTTTACGTAGAACAACGGGAAAACAGTGGTGCTTACAAAGCCTATCAGTATGCATTAAAAAAGAAGAAAAACGTAATAAACTTATTTTAAGACCACTAAAATGTGGTCTTTTTTATTTTGCGTATAGAAAACTATTGAAAAAAATGAGCAAATGATTTATAATAGATTTAGGTGTCAGTTAAATTGCACACCTACTCCTTTACAATTAGTTATAGGTGTGATATAATTTGAACACCTAAACAGTTAAGGAGGTTTTGAAAAATGAATTTAGCAGTAAGCAAGGAACTTATAATAAGCACGGTTTATAAGGTTTGTAAAGAAGAGGGAATTGAAGTCCGTCACGAATACTCACCTAAAAGCGATTCGGTTTATTTTATGATGGACTACTGTGGCACGGGAACAACGTTTAGAATATCGGACCACCCACGTGTGCAGAAAGAAGGTCATTACGTGACAATTAAGACTTTGCTGATTAAGAAATCAACGGATAGAAAATTGATTGCTAAATTTGTTAGAAATAGAATTAGTGGCGTAAAGACCAAAAGCCTAATGGCTGCTTTTGATTCGATACGCTATCAAAATAACTGTGTAGCAACAGCGTGATAGGAGAGTAAAATGAAACAAAAAAATGCTTACAAAATCAAGTTGATTAAAATTCTTGAAATCTTACGTCAAGACACAGACGAAGATAATTATATGAAGTCAACTGAACTTATAGCAAAACTGAAGGCTATGGGAATAGATTGCGATAGAAGAACCTTATACAATGATATACAGGTATTGAACGATTATGGCTATGAAGTTTTTTGTGAGCAACATCCTAGTAAGCCAAATGAGTACTGCATACCAGACAAAGAGTTTTCAGTACCAGAACTACGAATACTAATGGATGCCGTAGAATCAGCAAGTTTTATTACAACAAAGAAAACAATGGAACTGGCTGATAAAATCGCAGCGCTTGGTGGTAGTCATAGGGCAGAACTATTAAAGAATGATAGCCGTTATTACAACACGACCAAGCACTCAAACGAGAGTATTTATTACAGTATAAATGAAATCGTGTTGGCAATAGAACAGGACAAAAAAGTGTCGTTCTTATATTTTGATTATGATGCAAAGAAGAACCGAGTGTATAGAAAAGAAGGCAAACGCTACTACATAAACCCTTATTCGTTGGTAATCAACAATGACAACTACTACCTAGTAGGATACAATGACTACTACAATAAAATCGTCCACTACAGAGTTGACAGAATGGCAGAAGTACGAATAAGTCATTACGATAGAGTTGGCAAAGAGTTTATGGATGATTTTGATTTGAGTAGTCACCAAAAATCCGTTTTTGGCATGTACACTGGTGAGGAATGCGAAGTAACGATAGAAACGACAACAGAACTTATTGACGTAATGATGGATAAGTTTGGAGAAGACACAAAATTTTTTGACAAAGGAGACGGCATAATTGAATTCAAGGCCGCAATACAATGTAGTCCACAATTCTTTGGGTGGTGCTTGTCATTTGGGGATAAATTAAAAATAAAAGCACCGATTGAGGTTGTTGACAAACTTAAAGAATATATAAATGGGATGGTAGAAAATTATGATTAAAAAGGAAATCATAGAAGAAGTAATTGAAGAGATTGAAAAGAAGGAAAATGATAATCGAGTAGCAAAGCGTTTAGTGGAAGTCAAGTTCGATAATGGAATGGCACTTTCGTACCTTTCCGAAATTGAAGAAATTGAAGTAGGGGACCTCGTAACAGTAGAAGGCAAGTTGGAAGACGAAATCGGAGTGGTCAAGACCGTGAAGAAATCGTTTAAGACTCCTAAGTTTGAAATGAAGTGGATAGAAAGAGTTTTAGATAGGGACGTAACAGGTAACTATTTCAAACTCGGTGAAGACATGGTATCCACATATTGTTCTTTGACCGCAGAAAAGTTTATAACAATGTTCGCTGGATTAAAGTACAAGGATAATAAAGCCGTAGGCGAAGATGAAATCGAATTAGACCTTGCAAACTTTGAAGACGATGAGATGTTTGACAACGAACTCGTAAAAATTCGTGGGAAGGAAATCTTCAAGGCGAATGGAGTAATGTTTATTTCGTTGCAAGATGGAATCGGTAAGGCTATTGTAAGAGGGAGTGAGTGGTATGAAATTGATTTCCGTTGCAAGAGCGGTCGCATAACATACATAGCATGTGATTGTCCGTACTTTGGAGAATGCAAGCATGAAGTAGCGTTTCTTTACAAGTTAAGAGATTTTTGGAAGAAGTTCAGCAAGCAATCAAATTCAGATAACTTCGTAATGTGCAGAAAAGAATATTTTAATGCGATACTTTCCAACGGAAAGGGAAAGGTGTCGATGAAATTATAAGGAGGATAAAACAATAGAAATTTTGATAGCAGTATTAGAAGTATTTTGGGCAATGATATGTGCCATTGGTAATATGATTTGGCAACTAATCCCCACGATACTAGAGTTGTTAAAGATAAGGGGATATTTCACACCCGCAGGGATAATTGCCTTACAAATAGGAGTCCCGACGATTTTGGTGAGCGTAGTGATATTCCTAATAAGAAAAGCAGTTTTCAGTAGGTGAAGATATGGATATAAAGGATATAATGGTTGAACAAAACTTCAATGCCGAGTGGGATACCGTAATAATAGATGCATTAAAAGAGGGAAGTATTTCACATGCCAAAGTCCAAAAGGTTTTGGGGAGTACCTATGCTAAAGCGGGAATGCTGATAGACCTTGCAATTCAATACGGTTACTTTGACGATAAGCAGCAAGCAAGGATTGACGTAAAGGGCTATGAAAAAATGATTGAAAAAAGGACGAGGTGAAATCATGTTAAATGTTTGTTTTGGGGATAGTGAGTGCGGTGCATTAAAGCAAGCACTTAATGGAGAGCAGGTAACATTTAGTTATAGAGGGTTAGAACTCGGTAGGGTTTCTAATGAATATTTTGACGAAGCTAGGAAAGAGTGGATAGATGAGTTTTTTGACATTTGCTCAAAACGAGAAAGAGCAAAGATATGGAAAGAAGAACAATCGCGTGTTGCCCAAATAATAAAAACAGCCAAGAGAGAAAAAGAGCTTCGCATTTGGTATGCGAGTAGTCCATGTTCAACCTGCGGCTATTATAAGCTCGTTCATATGCTGCAAGAAATAGAATGCACGATATACGTTGTTGAAATGCCGAAACAACTTGGGTACAGGGATGAGAACTGTGACAAGTCCTGGGGTGAAGTTCACCCAGAAGACATGAAAAAGTGTCTTGCTTTACAACGAGAGTTAACGACAAAAGAGCGTGCTGAAATTGCTCAAAAATGGCAAAAACTTGCAGAAGAAAACGCAGAGTTGAGATTAAACGTAAATGGCATTTTGACTAGCGTCCCCGTTGATTATTTAGACGACGAAATCTTATCCTATGCACCCCAAGATAAAGACTTCAAATTAGGAAATTTAGTTGGAAGTGTAATTGGTAAATGCGTACATGCTATAAGCGATTCCTTTATATCGGCACGAATTGAAAGTATGGTTGACGGTGGTATTTTTACTGTGATTGAAAGGCCAAAGAAATACCAAGACTATTATTCTAAAACAAAAATGCGTGTGTCAACGGAAGAGGATAAGCAAGAACTTCGAAGACGAGCACAATATGTAGTTGATTACTTGGAGAATTTGGGGATAGATGAATACGCAATCGGTGATGCAATATCCGATGAGAACCGAGAAAAGAGCTACCAGATAATACAGAAATATCCCAAGATGAGTAAGAAACAAGCTCTTAAACGATTGCAACTTGAAGAATACGAACCAAACCCTTTGCCACCTGGAGAAAGGACATATACCGACGCTGACTTTAAGAAGAGAAAATAGGAGAACTGATGGGTGTAACAAAAACTGACTTTATGAGAGGGATGCAATGCCCCAAAATGCTGTGGCTAGACGCACATAAGAAGGAAGAACGTATAATTCCGCCAGAAGTTCAAGAACGCCTTGATAAAGGCAATGAATTTGGCGACGGGGCAATGGGAATGTTTGGTCCATACAAGGAAACAACCACACTAAAAGAAAACGGGTGGCTTGATTATGCGACCATGCTTGAAAAAACCAAAGCCTGGATAGAAGATGGTACAGAAGTAATTTGCGAAGCATCGTTCTCAAATTACGGCAACTATTGTGCTGTCGATATACTTCGAAAGGTAGAGGGTGGGTATGATATTTACGAAGTCAAAGATGCACCGCAAGTAGAAGAACAGTTCATTAAAGACGTAGGGTTTCAAAGATACCTTGCATTGCGCTGTGGGGTTAAAATAAACAGATGCTTTATTGTATATCATGGTGAAGACGAAAACAATCCCTACGTCGCAGAAGAAGTAACGACCAAGGCAAAAGAATACTCACGCTGGGTGGATGAAAACATATGGCGATTGGCGAAAATTAAGAAACAAGAAGATGAGCCGAATATACAACCAGGAGAGCAGTGCAACTGTCCGTATGAGTGTTGGTACGAAAAATACTGTAAAAAACCAAATTAGCACCCTAAAAATTATGTGAGAACGCACACATTTTTACGAGAAGCCCTATAAAGGTATTGATTTTTATTTCAGTATATGTTATAATAAAAAAGTCTTGCAAGGGAGGTATGATATGGCAATAACTTATCGTAAACTATGGAAGTTATTAATAGACAGAAAGATAAAGAAAGGTGAATTACAAAAACTAGCCAATATAAGTGGCTCTTCAATTGCAAAACTAGGAAGAAACGAAAATGTAAACACCGACATTTTATTAAAAATATGTCAAGCACTAAACTGCAATATTTCTGAAATAATGGAAATCGAGAAAGAAGAGGGTGATTCAAATGTTTGAAGAGTGTAAAATGCCTAAAAAAGCAGAGATTAAAACGGCAATTATAGAATATTTATCTGGTGTAGAAAGTGCTACACCAAAAGAGATAAACGAGTATATCATCAAGAGATTTAACATTTCCCAAAAGGATTATTCTGCGTTAAACGACTACGAAAATACAACAATTTTTGCTTACAGAATGTGTTGGATTCGCACAGAATTAAGAAATGAAGGAAAGATTAGTAGTCCAAGAAAAGGAATATGGGTTTTGGTTGAAAAAGCATAATGAAAAAATTGATTGTAGAAAGAAAATATTTTGAAAACGTAACGGACCATCAAATGCAAGAGATGTTGGCTGATTTCAAACTGGACCAAAATGGGAATATCATTCTCGAATATAATCCAAAAAGATATTCAGTTAATAGAGGAAAGCAATCTTTTGATACTGGAATAAAGGCAATTAGCATGTTTTCGGGTGCAGGTGGGTTGGATATAGGAACTCAACTAGCAGGAGTAAAGGTTATATCAAGTTTAG
>JAFTHR010000004.1 GCA_017457345.1 Clostridia bacterium
GCGAAAAAAAGTAAAGCGTTCTAGGCCGATCGCCATCAACAAAATCAGTTAAAAATTCGATTTTTATCGATGAAAAGATATACTCGGTAAATCGCCTTAAAAAAATAATTTATAAGGAGCAACAAAAAACCGATGGATTTACCTATTTCCAAGTATGGCAAGAATGAAAGAAGAAAGTTCGGTTCGATTAACGAAGTGATCGATATTCCCGATCTCGTCGCTATTCAAAAGGACAGTTATCAAAACTTCATTCAAGACGGCATCAGCGAAGTATTCGAGGATTTCTCCCCGATTACCGACATCTCCGATCACTTTGAACTCTACTTTTTAGAGCACAGATTCGGGGATAAGCCTAAGTACGACGAAAAAGAATGCCGCACTCGCGACGCAACGTACGCGTTGCCGCTTCGTGTGACCGTTCGTCTCGTAAACAAGGTGACCAAAGAGATTCTCGAATCAGAAGTCTTTATGGGCGACATCCCCTTGATGACGGAGAACGGTGCGTTCATTATTAACGGCGCGGAACGTGTTATCGTTTCGCAACTCGTTCGTTCTCCCGGCGTGTATAACGATTCCACGAAGGATAAAACGGGCAAAGAGATGTTCTCTACGACCGTTATGCCCAACCGTGGTGCTTGGCTTGAAATCGAACAAGACGCACACGACGTGTTGACCGTTCGCGTGGACAGAAAGAAGAGATTAGAAGTGACTACCCTTCTTCGTGCGCTCGGTTTCGGTTCGAACGAAACGATTGAAAACCTTTTCGCTGGGGACAAGTATATTCAAGCAACGTTGAACGCAGACAAAACGAAGTCTGAAGTAGAAGGCTTGATCGAATTGTACAAGCGTATTCGCCCGGGCGAAGTTCCCACCGAAGAATCGATCCGTACCCAACGCAACTTAACGTTCTTCGAATCTCGCCGTTACGACGTGACGAAAGTCGGCAGATACAAGTACAACAAAAAACTTTGCCTTTCCTACCGTTTAGCAGGTTGCAGAGCGGCGGAAATGATCGTTCACCCTGAAACGGGCGAAGTACTCGCGCAAGAAGGGGAAGTAATTTCCGAAGTAGCGGCAAAGGCGATCCAAAACGCGGGCGTGAACGAAGTATTCGTGCTCGTGAACGATCCTGTTGACGGGGAAATCCGCCACAAGATCATTGCAAACAACACCGTTGATTTTGCAAGCATTGCAGACGTGCCCTTGAAGGTACGCGGCAAAGACCTTGGCTTATTGCCTATGGTTTACTATCCTAACTACAAGTTCTCGCAAGTGATTGCAAACGATTGTAAAGAACTTTCCGACGAAGAAGTTGCGGAAAAATACGTTGACGAGATCAACGCGCTTTACTATACTCGCGAGAAGTTGGAAGAAGCGGATGAAAAACAAGAAGACAAAAAGAACCGTGAAAAACGCAGAGACAACCGCCGCAAATTCGTTACGGCTTGCCGCGTGTTCCACGAAGTATTAAACCGCGAAGATCCCGTTCCCACGGCGGAAGAAAAGAAGGATATGCGCCCGCTCGTTGATAAGTTGTGCCACAAGCACGTGACGGTAAACGATATCGTGGCTTCCGTATCCACGAACCTTGACTTGCGCTATGGTATCGGTTCGGTTGATAATATCGACCACTTGGGCAACCGTCGTGTACGTTCGGTTGGCGAATTGCTCCAAAACCAACTCCGTATCGGTATTGCTCGTTTGGAAAGATTGATTAAAGAAAGAATGGCAACGCAAGATCCCACGCAAATCACGCCGTCTACCTTAATCAACATCCGTCCCGTATCGGCGGTAATTCGTGAATTCTTCGGTTCTTCGCAACTTTCGCAATTCATGGACCAAACCAACCCGATTGCAGAACTTACGCACAAGCGTAAACTCTCCGCGCTCGGTCCTGGCGGTTTGAATAGAGATAGAGCAACCTTCGAAGTACGTGACATCCATCACACGCACTACGGCCGTATGTGCCCTATCGAAACGCCGGAAGGTCAAAATATCGGTCTTATCTCCTCGCTTGCAACGTTTGCAAAAGTAAACGAATTCGGGTTCATTGAAAGCCCGTACCGCAGAGTGGATAAGGCAACGGGGATCGTCACCGATCAAGTGGACTACTTGACCGCAGACGAAGAAGATAGATATATCGTTGCACAAGCAAACGAACCGTTAGACGAAGAAGGTCATTTCATCAACGAACGCGTTGGGTGCCGTCATCAAGATTTGATTACCGAACTCCCTCGCGAAAAGATGGACTATATGGACGTTTCGCCTAAACATCTCGTTTCGGTTGCAACGGCGCTCATCCCCTTCCTTGAAAACGACGATACCAACCGTGCGCTCATGGGCTCGAACATGCAACGCCAAGCAGTTCCTCTTTTGAAAACGGAATCGGCGATCGTTGCAACGGGTATCGAAGGCTCGATTGCTAAGTATTCGGGCGTTATCGTAACCGCTGAAAACGCAGGTATGGTTGTAGGTTGTTCTTCGAACAAAATCACCATCCGCGAAGAAGACGGCAACCTTCGTGAATATCCTTTGAAGAAATTTGAACGTTCGAACGCAGGTACGTGTTTGAACCAACGTCCTATCGTATCCACGGGCGATAGAGTGTTCAAGGGCGAAATTATCGCTGACGGTCCTTCGACCAGCAACGGTGAACTTGCGCTCGGTAAGAACATCCTTATCGGCTATATGGAATGGGAAGGCTATAACTACGAAGACGCTATCTTGCTTTCCGAAAAAC
>JAFTHR010000039.1 GCA_017457345.1 Clostridia bacterium
CACTATACCGTTTTGCCGCGGCAAGAACGTGTGCGTATACGGGAAAAGACGCTAGATCTTTAAAAGCAAGTACTTCGTTAAACACATATTCCGAACGCAAAAGCCATTCAAACGAACGGGTTTTCGTTCCATTTTCTCCTATCACGAAACAAGCGCAATTCATACGTTAATTTTCTTGTTTTACTTCTTTTTTCTTCGTTGCCCGTAGGAGCGTCCTTGAACACGCTACGGTATTTCACGATATAAGAAACGCCGGAGTGGATGGTAAGAATGGTTGCAACCGCAAAGAGCACGAGCCCTATCGACACGAACACAAGCCCTACCGTACCCGCTAAATCCGCAGCGATAAACAAAACGAATAAACTCACGTCCTGACACGCCGTTTTGTATTTACCGAGTTTTTCCGCAGCCATAACAATCCCTGCCGTGACTGCAATTTGGCGGAACGCGCTAATTATAAACTCACGCGCTAAAATAATAACCACGCAAACGACCGTTAAAACGTACAATGCGTTGCCGCTAAAATAGGGCGTGAATATGCTATCTTTCATAGTTAAAAGCAGCACCATTGCCGTGGCAACGAGCACTTTATCGGCAATCGGGTCTAAAAACTTACCAAGGTTCGTTACGAGATTTCTCGATCTTGCAATGTGCCCGTCGAGCGCGTCCGTAAGCGCCGCAACGAGAAAGATAACCGCTGCAATTATTTTTCCGTAAGGAATTACGTCCAAGAAAAAGACGAGCATAAACACCGGTATTAGCAAAATACGTACGAGCGTTATTTTATTAGGTAAGTTCATAATGTGTAATCCTCCGTTTTTCCATACAAATCGTAGCAATCGGCATCGCTTACGAGAATCTCGTAAGTTTCGCCTTGCTCCGCTTCGTGTGCGTTAAAATATACCTTTCCGTCGATTTCAGGCGCATTGAAATACGCTCTGCCAACGAAACAATTTTTTTCATAGTCGATCCCGTCGCAAACCACCTGCAAACGTTTGCCTATAAATCCGTTTAAGAACGCCGCGGAAATCTCTTTTTGCACTTCGTATAAAGCCTTTACTCTACGTTTTTTCGTGGCATGGTGGATTTGACCTTTCATTCTCGCCGCCGCGGTATCCGGCTCACGGGAATAGGCAAAAAAGCCGCAATTCACAAAACCAGCCTCTTTTACAAAAGAAATCATTTGCTCGTGTTCTTCTTCGGTTTCCCCGGGAAAACCGCAAATAAAGGTAGAACGAACGGCAATTTCAGGGATTTCTCTGCGTAATTTTTCAAGAAGCGCTAAATACTCTTTGCGTTTGCCCTTTCTATTCATCAACTTGAGCACGCGGTCTTCGCTATGCTGCAACGGAATATCAATATACTTAATAATTTTTGGATTGTGCTTTATTTCGGCTATTAACTCTTCACCGATTACGTCTGGATAGCAATAGAGCAATCTTATTGAACGGATATTTTCAAGTGCCGAAAGTTTTTGTAAAAGTTCAACGAGAGCGTTTTTTCCGTACAAATCTTCGCCGTACCGAGTGACGTCCTGCGCGACAATGATAAGTTCCTGCGTTTCACCAAGCGCCACCGCTTCTTCCACTAGATCCTGCATAGGATAAGAGTGATACTTACCGCGGATTTTTGGAATTAAGCAGTAGGTGCATTTATTATAGCAACCGTCGGCAATCTTTAAATACGCGTAGTGTTCGGGCGTGGTAAGTACGCGCGCTTTTTCGTGCTTCTCTACCCC
>JAFTHR010000040.1 GCA_017457345.1 Clostridia bacterium
TCTTTTTCACGAACGATTTTAACGCCACCGACGTACAAAAATCGGCGATCGTTATTGCGGTGGGCGTAGATAAAAAAGAGGAAGATTTTTTGATTACCGCACAAATTTCTTTGCCAAGTAAAGAAGAACAGGGCGGCACGCAAACTTCACAAATTGCAGGGCAAGGAAAAACCGTTTCCCAGGCCTTTCGAATGATAAACGTCAAAACCGGTTGGTATCCAAAACTCGTGTTTTGCAAACTCATTGTTTTAGGGGAAACCCTTTGCCAAAACAACGTATTCCAAGCGCTCGATTTTTTCCTTAGAGACGAGTATTTCCCCGATAGTTGTTTGCTTGCTGCCTGCAAAGGAGAAGCGGCGGAAATTATCAACGCCAAAACGCCCGTAGATAAAATTAGCGGGATTGCCGCGCAAAAGGTACTCTCTCCCTATTTAGAACGCGCGGGCACGGTTGCACCCACCACTTTGCGTGAATTCGCGCAGGAATACTATGCTTCGGGAAAAAGCGGTGTACTGCCCGTCCTTTCCACCGCACCGCCGAACGAAGAAAAATCGGGCGGGAAGAGCGGTGGCGGCAGCGAAAATAGCGGTAGTGGTAGCGGTAGCGGAAAAGGCGCAAAGCAAAGCGGACAATCTACCTCCGGCGAGCAATCCTCCAACGCGGACGAAAAAATCTACCAAGCCAAAACGAGCGCGCTCTTTTTTGAAGGAAAAAAGGTGGGGGAACTAACGGAGCGTGAGACGTTTGCTTTTTGCCTGTCGAAAAACAAACTTCGGCTCGCCGACTACGGCGTTTCTATGCCCGACGGCGATTACACCCTTAATTTTCGCTATACCCGCCCTAGCGTGAAACTCTCTATCGACGAAAACGGTGTGCCGCGGCTCGATATTTTAGTAAAAATCACGGCGGGAATTAACGATTCGAACACCGCGCCACCTGTGGAAGAAACCGAAAACCCCGGGAATATCCCCCAAGGTCTTTTTGAAAAAGCGGAAAAAACCTTAACGGAAGAGATTACGCAGGCGTTTGAAACCTGCCGTGCGGCGAATTGCGACGCGCTTGAACTGTTTAGCGAATTAGAGCGAAAGGAAAAGGACTACGCGCCCGTGTTTCAAAAAGATTTATTAGAACGCCTAATTTTAAGCGTGGAAGTAAAAATGGATAGCGTGCGGTAAAGAAAGAGCCAACCGACTAGGTTGGCTCTTTCTTATAAACAATTTCTCTCTTTCATTGCCTGTACGATTTGGCTAAAAATTTCTTGGGGCGTTTGTTTGCCGTTTACCCTTACGATACGCTCGGGATATTTCTCGGCAAGTTCACAGTACCCTTGATACACCTTGCGGTGGAATTCTTTACCCGCTTGCTCCAAACGATCGTTTTCGTCTGCGCCTTTTTTTCTTGCAAAGGCGTCGTCGCTCGATAAATCGATAAAAATCGTTAAATCCGGCAAGTAGTTTTCAAGCGCGTACGCGTTGATTTTTTCCACGAACTCTACGCCTAATCCGCGAGCATACGCCTGATAGGCAAGGGAAGAATCCACGTATCTATCACACACCACGAGTTTGCCGGCTGAGAGCGCAGGTTCCACCCTATCGTGCAAATGTTGCACGCGCGCTGCGGCGTATAACAGCGCTTCACATTCGTCCGTCATATCGGTGTTTTTGCCGTTTAAAAGAATCTCACGGATGCTTTCGGAAATACTCCCGCCACCCGGTTCGCGCGTGAACACGCTCTCGATTTTTTGTTCTTCTAAATACTCTTTTACGAGTTTTAACTGCGTACTTTTTCCGCA
>JAFTHR010000041.1 GCA_017457345.1 Clostridia bacterium
GTTCCACGAACGGCGCAATACCATCCGTTCCCAAATAGCCGTTGACCGTGACGAAATCAGAAGGGAAAGGACGATAGGTATATTCGTTCACCGCCGTTTCGCCAAGGAAGGTTTTTGCATAGCAAGATGCCGTTGAACCGATATCGTTTCTCTTAGCGTCCGCAATTACGATAAGCCCTGCTTTTGCCGCGTAGTCCAGCGTTTCTTCAAAGGCTTTTAAGCCCGCCACGCCGTACATTTCGTAGTAGGCGATTTGCACTTTCACGGAAGGTACGATATCGGCGATATTATCAATGATTTTCTTGTTGAATTCTAAAATTTTTTCCGCCGCTTCTTCAAACGTTGCCACGCCGCTTTTCATATCGTCCGGCAAATAATCGAACAACGTGTCAAGCCCAACGCAGGTGGGATTTTGCAATTCAATAATGCGCTTAATGAGTTTATCCGTAATCATTCTTCTTCTCCTTTACGCTTGATATTTCACTTCGCCGTCTACAATGGTATATTTCACCACGCCGCTAAGTTCGTAGCCGTTGAACGGAGTGTTTTTGCCCTTGCTTACGAATTCGTTTCCGTTGACTACGAAACGTTCGTTAAGGTCTGCAATCATCACGTCTGCAACGCCGCCTTCCACAATTTCGCCGCCTTCTAAATTCAAGATTTCCGCAGGGTTTTTACTCATCCGTTTTGCAAGTTCGGGAAGAGTTAACACGCCCGTGTTGTAAAGATAGGTAATCGCAAAACCGAACGACGTTTCAATTCCGCTAATGCCAAACGCCGCAAGGTTGTATTCCACCGCTTTATCGTTTTCGTGATGGGGTGCGTGATCGGTGACGATACAATCGATCGTGCCGTCTTTAAGCCCTGCTACCACCGCAACGCGGTCTTGTTCTTCACGGATAGGGGGATTTACTTTCGTGTTGGTATCAAACGTGGTAATCAACTCGTCGGTTGCCGCAAAATAGTGGGGGCAGGTTTCCGCCGTCACTTTTACGCCCGCCGCTTTCGCGTCGCGAATTAATCGAACGCCGCTAAACGTGGATACGTGGCAAATATGCACGGGTACGTTCAAACTTTCCGCAAGGGCAATTTCACGGGCGATAATAATGTCCTCCGCTGCCCTGGGGCTTCCTTTTAATCCCGCAACCGTGGATGAGAAGCCTTCGTTTACCACGCCGCCGTCTACAAGTTCTTTATCTTCGCAATGGCAAAGACACTTGATGTCAAAGCCGCTTGCATATTCCATTGCAAGGCGCATTAAACGGCTGCTTTTTACCGTAACGCCGTCGTCTGAAATAGCAACTGCACCCGCTTTTTTCATTTCGCCCACGTCGGCAAGAAGTTCGCCTTTTTGACCTTTCGTGATAGCGCCGATCGGGCGGACTTTACAGAGCCCTACTTCTTCGCCTCGGTGGCGAATATAACTTACCACCACTTTGTTATCGGCTACGGGAGAAGTATTCGGCATACAACAAATTTGCGTAAACCCGCCTTTTACCGCCGCCTTGGAACCGCTTTCAATATCTTCTTTATATTCGTATCCGGGCTCACGGAGATGTACGTGCATATCGATAAGGCCGGGGAATACGTGCAACCCCGAAGCGTCGATCACCGTTTCGCCCGTTTTATTGATCTCGTTTGCAATTTTAACGATTTTGCCGCCTTCCACGAGCAAATCTTTCTTTTCTACTCTGTCGCTAAACACAACGTTGCCGTTTTTAATAATCATATCCGTTATTCTCCTTATTTACCCGATTTTCTATTTTGTTGCAAAAGGAACAAGAGTGCCATACGCACCGCAACCCCCGAAAGCACTTGGTCTTCTATGTGGCTGCGTTCGTGGTCGATAACGTGGCTCGTGAGTTCCACGCCGCGGTTTACCGGCCCCGGATGCATTACGA
>JAFTHR010000042.1 GCA_017457345.1 Clostridia bacterium
AAGGCGCACAACCCCTTGAATACGTGGCAAAACCTTGCGTGAAGACGTTCGACGAGTATAACGCGGCAAGCGGAAACGCCATTAAGGTGGTTTCTCTCGCTCCGGAAGTGGAAGGAGCAAACGAACTTATCGCCCATTTAAAGGACGAAAAAATCGTTCCTTCGATTGGGCACACGGGTGCAGGCTACGCGCACATCCAAGCGGCGATTGCTAGCGGCGCTTGCAACGTCACGCATACGTACAACGCACAAACCCCTTTACATCACAGAGAAATCGGTGCGGTAGGTAGCGCGTTGCTTTGCGACGAGTTGAATAGCGAATTGATTGCAGATACCATTCACGTATCCGTGCCTGCAATGAAACTTCTTGTAAAATGCAAACCGAGCGATAAACTCACGTTGATTACGGATGCAATGCGCGCAAAAGGCCTTGCAGACGGCGTAAGCGAACTTGGCGGTCAAGTGGTTATCGTGAAAAACGGGGAAGCACGTTTAGAAGACGGCACGTTGGCAGGTAGTGTGCTTCGCATGAACCGCGCGGTAGAAAACGTGGTGAAAAAAGTGGGTGTTCCGTTTGAAACGGCGGTTCGTTTTGCAACGGTGAACCCTGCGAAAAACCTTGGCGTATATAACGAAATGGGTAGTGTGGAAGTTGGCAAAAAGGCAAACTTTGCCGTGCTCGATAAGAACACGTTTAACGTGATTATGACCGTTCGCGAAGGGGAAATCGTTTATAAAGCGTAAAACTTAAATAAAAAGAAAGATAGAGCGTAAAACCTTAGGTTTTGCGCTCTTTTTTGCGCGTTTTATCATAATTTTAGCACCTTTCGCGTAAGTATAACCGTATGCGAAAAAAGTGGAAATTACAAAGAAAAAGGCTATTTTTTTGGTTTTTAAGCATAATTTTTACGTCTGTTTGTGCGTTCGTTACGATCGGCGCAAGCAAGGAAAAAACGCAAGAACAACCACCCGTTGTATTGCGTCTCTGGCACGTGGATTCGTTTGAGGGCGGAAAGGGTGCAAGGGCTTCGTTTTTAAAGCGCGTAGCGGCAAAATATAAGGCGGAAACGGGGGTGATTATCACCGTTTCTTCCCTCACGCGAATCGGCGCACAGGAAGCGTTTGCAAAGGGAAATTATCCCGATTTATTTTCATTTGGGAACGGCGTTTCAAGTGCTTTAGAAAGGGCGGTTTCCTTGCGTGGCGTGGAAGAAAAAGCGCTTATCGGCGGAGAAAAACGTGCCGTGGCGTGGTGTAAGGGCGGGTACGCAGTCTATTCAAAAAAGGATGATTTTTCGCAAATAAGCGCCGAAAATACCGTCCTTTCACAAGGCGGGAATAATTTGCCGAGCGTGGCAATGGCAGTCGGCGGTTTTCAAGGGGAATATACCGAGTTCCCTTCTACCACGGCGTACGTAAAGTTCTTAAACGGAGAATATGCCTACTTAGTAGGCACGCAGCGAGATTTATACCGATTTTCTTCGCGCGGAGTACCTGTGTTTATGAAACCGCTTACAAAGTTTTGCGATTTATATCAATACCTTTCCGTAACGGCGGAAGGGGACGAACGGATTAAACCTGCAATGGAGTTTGCGGCATTTTTATTATCCGACAACGTGCAAAAAACCCTTGTGGAAGTGGGAATGTCTAGCGCTGTTTGTAGTGTTTACGGAGGCGGGGAAATGCAGGCGGAGATGGATAAAGAGCCGCCAAAGTACACTTTGCCTGCCTTTATCGGTGCGGAAGGGCTACGGGGAGTAAAACAAGCCGCTTTAAGCGTTTTGCGCGGTGAAAGCGACGTTGGTTTGAAAAAATTTTTGAAAAGCGTTTGAAAGTTGTTAGAAACACTTTTATTATTTTTAAAAATGTGATACAATAATGGAGTATAGGATTGAACGATTATTCTTGGTTGATAGGCGACGCGCCTTTTGATTTACGTCACGAAAGAAATTATTCGTTTACCCGTTCGGCAATGGGTTGCGGTGGCATAGCGGCTTTGGCGGTATTCCCGCAATCGATCGAACAACTCGTTTGGGTGGTTGAAAGGTTGGAAAATACGGGCACGGCTTACCGTGTGCTAGGAAAAACAACGAACGTATTGCCTTTTTCAGGGCGTAGTGAAACGGTGTTCGTGTTTACGGGCGGCGTTTGCGAAACGGAGTTTTCTAAAACGGCGTTTTTCGCTACGGGCGTTTCGAGCGGAAAACTTCTTGGCGAGTGTA
>JAFTHR010000043.1 GCA_017457345.1 Clostridia bacterium
CTATAAAACGAGCGATAGGTTGTTGCAGGCGGACGAAACGTATACAATGAGTTTTTTCTTTAATTCGAACGTGAATTCGCTGAAAAATATGGATGCAAACAAAGGGAATAAAAATAGCGTGGTGTTATCAAATCCTTCGTTTAGAAAGGCTTTTTCGCTTGCCGTGGATAGAACGGATTACGCCGCGGCAACCCCCGGTTGGAAACCCACTTACGCGCTAATGAACGACGTGTACTATTATAACGTTTTCGAAGATCCGAAGTCCGTGTATCGAAACACGCCGCAAGCCATGCAGGCAATTTGTAATTTATACGGTGTGGAATACGGCGAAGATCAGCCTTATAAAACGCTGGAAGAAGGATATCGTTCGGTTACGGGCTACAACTTAACCGAAGCACGTCATCTTATGAAAACGGCGTGCGGAGAGTTAATTTCGAGCGGTTTGTACGGGGCAGGGCAGGAAATTAAGATAAACGTGGCGTGGGCAAAGGGGGAATTGACGGCAGACGACAAGCAGCAACTTGCAAAAATGAACGCTTATTTGAATGCGGCGATACAAGGCTCCGGCTTTGGAAAAATCACGTTAGAAGCCAAAGGGAATATCCCCGATCGCTATGGCGACGTGCCGAAAGGGGAATACGCAATCGGCTACGGGGCGTGGGGTGGTGCGGCGTTTTACCCGTTCCGCAATTTCCAAGTGTACTTTGATCCAGACGAGTACGAGATCAACGAAGCGGGTTGCTACGATCCCACGAAGGAAACGCTTACTTTGCTAGTTGGCGGGCAGGAGAAGACGAAAACCTATCAAAACTGGTCTAAGAGTATGATAGGCACGGGGGAATACGCGAACGCCGATTTTACAACGAAATTAGAAATTACCGCAGGGCTTGAAGAAGCGTTTTTAGGCAAGTATTACCGCGTTCCGCTTGCGGCTATGACAACGTGTTCCCTTCTTTCCTATCAAGCCGATTATTACACGCAGGATTATAACGTGATGTACGGATACGGCGGACTGCGGCTTATGAACTATGCGTACGACGACGCCGAGTGGTCGTCCTACGTGAAAAGTGAAGGCGGCGCGCTCAGTTATGCGTAAGGAGAGAGTATGTGGAAGTACGTGATAAAAAGGGTGGCGCTTGCGGCGGTCTCCTTGTTCGTGATAGCAACCGTTTGTTTTATGCTCGTTCGGGCGTTGCCTATGGAACTGCCCAGCGATAAAAATATGCAAGAAATTATCTTGGCACGGTGGGAAGCGCTTGGCTACGATAAACCGCTTTTGGTGCAGTACGGCATCTATCTAAAAAACGTGTTTACGGCTTGGGATTTTGGAACGAGTTGGCAAATATCCTATCTCACTCCCGCTTGGCAAGTGATTACCGACAGGTTGTTGTCCACGGTGCTCGTCAATTTATACGCCCTTTTATTTTCCGTGCCGATAGGGCTGCTTTTAGGCACGTTTGCGGCGCTTAAAAAGAACCGTTGGCAAGATCATTTGGTATCCACGGGTGTTTCGGTGTTCGTTTCTATCCCAAGCTACGTGTACGGGTTTTTGATGCAATACGTTTTGTATTCGCTTTTAAACGCTTTTCCTTTACACGTGTATTCTTTGGCGGACGCGGGGGGCTCGTATTTCACGTGGAAGATGTTTTATAGTATGATCCCACCCGTGCTCGCCCTGTCCTTTGGAGAGATTGCAGGGCTTTGCCGTTTTACCCGTGCGGAGTTGACCGAAGCGTTAGTGGCGGACTATATGCTCTTTGCAAAGGCGAAAGGGCTTACCAACCGTCAGGCAACTTTTCGCCACGCTTTTAAAAACGCAATGGTGCCGATTTTGCCTATGATTATCTCTTCGTTTGCGCTTATTTTAGGGGGATCTTTGGTGATTGAGCAAATTTTTTCGATCCCCGGCGTGGGACAATTATACGTGAAATCTATCAATTTGCGGGATTACGACGTGTTTATGGCAAACAGTATTTTTTACACGTTCGTAGGGCTGTTCGCGGGGATTTTAGTAGACGTGAGTTACGGTTTTTTAGATCCGAGAATTAGGATGGGGGAAAAGTAGACTTGGAAAAGGAAGAAAAAGGGGTAGGAAAATTTGCGTTTGCAACCGAGCAAGAAAAGGGGTGCAAGCAGGTGGAAAAAAGTGCGCCCGTTGGGTATTTTAAGGACGCTTTTTTGCGGTTTTGCAAAAACAAGGCTTCTATTTTTGCGCATATA
>JAFTHR010000044.1 GCA_017457345.1 Clostridia bacterium
AAAGACAGTTTAAAAACGGTAAAAAGCTGTTATAAACATAATGCCGCGAATATGGTGATGCACCTGATTCGATTGCAGGTGAGCGGAAGAATAAGCATACTGCGGAAGAAGTGGCCGCATAACAACATTTCAAACAATTTAAATGCAGATAGAAATGCATACGCTCTTGCAGCGTAACCTCGTTTATTAAAATGAGCGTCGCGCCTAACTTATCCGTCGGTTAGGAGTGCGGCGTTAAAAAGACGGAAAAATCTTATAGAGATCGGGGGGTGTTTTTATAAGATTATCGAGCGCCCTGCAAAACCCGTAGCGTGTTCATCCGCGCCGAGTTTTTAAGATAAAAGATGAACTAAGTATGTAGAAAGTTCTTTGGCAGCCGTGTAAGACGTGGGTTCAACTCCCACCATCTCCACCACGTCAGGGCAAGGCTATTTTGTCCACCGTTGCTATTGCAACGGCTTGACCTATGAGCCTGCCCTTCCTTTTTCCCAAAAATCTTTTGTTTCACAAAATATTTTCGGGATCGGTGCGTATTTCACACGCCCAAGTCCACCACGTCGAAGCACCGCCTTACGTCAGCAGTTTGCTATTGCAAACAGCACGACAGACAGCGGACTTCTCCTTTTTCCCAAAAATCTTTTGTTTCACAAAATATTTTCGGGAACCCTAATAATATTTGGTGTCCTCGGTGCGTATTTCACACGCCCAAGTCCACCAAATTAAAATAATCCGAACCTTTGGCGGAAAACCGTAAGGTTCGGATTATGCTATACAAATTAGTTAAAAATCGAAAAAAGTTGGCAGTACCCTGGGGATTATGAAATAGGAAAATTAGATGAGTACGGACAACGTATCAATATAACGATAACCGTAGATAGTGCAACGAGAAAGAATATAAAACTTTTTACAGGTTGGATGGTGCATCCCCTTGGGAAAATTACGTGTAATACGCCGTTGGCAGACGATTAAAGGAGAAAAAAGTATGAAAAAATGGGAATACGTAACGTTAAATAAAGAATTAGACGAATTAAATCAAAAAGGAATACATAAAGGATATGACGGATTGATTACGGATATACACGGTGATATTTATACTGTTTGGTTTACGAATTCTAAAAATAAGGGAGAATTGGCTTGCGCAAAAATTCATAAAAAGTATCTTATATTGAATCCAAATGTTAAATTGGATTCACGATTGCTAGAAGAAATTAAAGAGTTTGTATCTAACGCAAAAATAGAAAAATACACTCATTTAACGGAATGCGACGTGAAGGAATACGATGTAGTGGAATTGATTGCGGAAAAGCAAAAATACGCAATAGAAGGCGTACACAAAGGCGATAGAGGTTGTGTAATTAGTACGTATGCAATTGACAACCATTGGGAAATTATTTTTTCCGAACGCGAAACAGGTAAGGATATCGCGCAAATTGGCGTAGCGCGTGAGGATTTCAAAATTATTGATAAGTTTTAAGGGATTCACCTCACGTTACCCTCGCTCCACCAAAACAGAAAAGAACCCCGTGGGGGCTCTTTTTTTGTAAGTATTAAGTTCTATTGCAAAGCGGAGTAATTTGCTTATTAAGCAAAGCGTTGGAAAATGTTCCCGTAAACAAAATTGAAAAACAAGGTCAAACTATTTGACAATTCACCCCCCAAGGGGTATAATGCAACACAAAGGAAGGTTTTACGTATGATCATAAAGATGTTTAATTTTTGGTATTTCTTTTGGATTGCCGTGCTAGCAGGTGCGGGCGTAGGATTATATTACTTATTGAGAAACAAAACGGAAAAAACGAAAAAAATCGTTCTGTTTTCCATATTATTATTTGCAGTGGTATTGCACTTTTTAAAATGTTTTTTCCCGCCCTATTCTACCGATCAAAACAGGTTATATAGAGATATTTTCTTTATCAATATCTGCGCGGCGAACATTTGCTTGTTCCCCGTTATGTTTATGAGTAAGAGCAAGATTTGGAAAGACTATATGTTCTACCTTGGCGTATTGGGTGGCGGCATTGCCGTTTTCTATCCTATGGAGCCGCTGTTAAAATCTAACCCTGCGGGTGAAGTTTTAGACGTAATCAGGTTCTATATTCATCACGGTATTTTGGCGATAGTGCCATTACTAATGGTGGTATTCAAACTCCATACGATTAGTTATAAGCGGGCGTGGACAGTTCCGGGATGCCTTTTAGCGATTATGCTGTTTATCATGCTCAACCAAATTATTCAAAGTGAAATCGGGTTCGTGGATTTGCGCGGGAACGATATATTTGAAATCGGCTACAAGAATAGTTCCTACATATGGGGACCGGACGACGATATCGGCTACTTTATAGCGAATTTCTGCCCTAAAATTTTTAAAACGTTGCCCGTGGGAGAATTTGCGGGGCAAGTGAAATACTGGCCGTGGGTTTGGCTAATTGTTCCTGCCTATTTATTATTAACGCCGGTTGCGTTCCTCATTTCGCTCACCTGCGATTATAAGAATTTTAAAAACGACGCGGCGGCTCTGTGGCAGACCTTAAAACAACGAAGAAAAGAAAAAGATACAAAAGGAGATAAATATGACGTTTAAAGATTGGATTTTTAGTAATCACCCGGAAGGGGACGGATATAGCGGGCAATGGCAATTCCCGCATATATTCACGTTGTGCTTATGTATCGCTGCGATAATAACGCTTGCGCTCGTGTTTAGAAAGAAAGACGAAAAAACGCGCAATACCGTGCTTAGAATTCTCACAATGTGCATTTTGTTCTTTGAAATTACGCGCCGAGTTATCAATATCATAAAAGGCGAAATAGTGGATTTCCACTCCTTCTTATACGTGTTAGTACCCAGACCTTGGTGTGCAATCTCCTGCTGGTTATTGATTTTTGCAGGGATTTTCAACAAGAAAACGCTTTGGAATTTCGCTTCGATTAACGCACTTCTTTGTTCGGTAATTTACTTTGCGTATCCTTCGGCAGGGTTCAACGATAGGCACATTTTGTTTGAGAATTTGTACTCGATTTCAACGCACGCATTGTTGCTCGTTAGTTCGATAAGTATTCTCACGTTAAAGGGCGGGGATTTCCGTTATAAGAGAGAAACCTTCCAAAAAGGCTTTTTAAAAGAGTTGATTATGCTTGCCGTTGTGTTTGCTTACGGCGTGATAGAAATACTGCTCGATCTTTCCACCGACCCCTTGTATTTCATGCCGATCGAAGGGAACGAAGTGAAGGAAATTTTGGGCTTAGGTAGCGTGGCGT
>JAFTHR010000005.1 GCA_017457345.1 Clostridia bacterium
CGGATGAAAGGGACGCAATTATGGTGAAAGAACGTCTTTCTACCGAAAATGAGATAGAACTTCTTGTATTTGGTGGGGAAATGATTTATAAAAAAACGGAAGACGAGCCGTTTTTTAAAGGGATAAGCACCTTGCAATCCTGCGTTCGGTTGTTGAACGAGGTGGCAAACGGTTTAACCGAATCGCTAACGCAGCAAAAAGCGGATGCTGTTTTAAACGATATTCAAACCGTTTTACGTGGATTAAAAAAGCGGATTGCACCCGTAAACGTTCGGTTTTCGTCTTTTTTAGAAGAAGTTGAACAAAGAGTTGAAAAGGCAAGGAAAGGGGTGATTTACGCCAAAGATTTGCGCCAAATTGCTTGTTTTACGGCTGTGGGAATTGTAAATTTAGAAAAAGAGCACGGCGCGTAAAATTACGCGCCGTGGAACGTTTATAAAAGTTTTTCAAAAGCGTTAAAGTATCGTTTACCCACTTCGTAAGCGGATTTACGGCTAAAGTGAATATCGTCGCCGTTGCCCGTGTCTTGATTGTTGGAATTTAAGTCGTTAAGCGGTATGTACGCGCTGCGGGGTTGTTCGTTGCAGATTTGTTTTAAAACGCCCATTACGCAGTCAGTCACGTCACGGTTTTTAGCCGACCATTCTTCCACGAAACCGCCCGTGATAAAAGGCAGAGCGGGGGCGGAATATCTGGCTTTATAATCGTTTAATTGCGCCGATAAAGCGGTGTGGTAGCGAGCGGCGCGTTCTTCAAGCGACCATTCGGGGAACGCCACGCTATCGTGTTCGCCCTGGTGCCATAAAAAGGCTACGAGACGGTTGTTTTTGTTAAGAGATAGAGCGTCGTCCGTCATAGCGGTTAATCGGTTGTATAAATAGTTTCCTAAGCCCCATTGATTAGCGGCGAATCCCGTGCCGCCTACAGGTGCTTTAATAATTAAAATTTTCCTGCCGGGTTGTAAGCACTTTTCTTTGTATTCTTTTGCGAAATTTAATGCAAAGCAAGCAACTTTTTCGTTGTTATCGTTTACGTCTTCCGCGCCTTTTACTATGTAAAAGCCGGTGGCGTTTTCTTCGCAATCGAAGTCACGGCAACGGGCGCAGTTTTCGTATTTGCCTTGCTCAACGTCCTTTAACATATAGATATCGTTATCGGGGAGATATTCGTTGTCAACTTCGCCAACGCCGAAGCCCCAAGCATTTGATTGCCCTGCAAGAACGATAATATCGTAGTTTTCCATTAAATAGTTTTGCTTGTTTAAAATCATATAACACCTATAAACTTTAGATTACCTTTAGTATAATGCTTTAAAAAGTGAGTGTCAATAGAAAACGGCAATTTTAAAAAGGATTTTTTCTTTTAAATAAAAACAAACAATTTCAAAAAAAAGTTAAAAAAGAGTGTAAAAACACTTGCTTTTTTCTTTTTTATTTCGTATAATAAGTAAGCATTTTGCAGGTGCTACTGTGGCTCAGTCGGTAGAGCAGCTGATTCGTAATCAGCAGGTCGCCGGTTCAAGTCCGGCCAGTAGCTCCATAAAGGATACCAAGTTGGTATCCTTTTTTTGTTTTAAAACGTTGCAAAATCAAGCAATAAAGAAAAAAGATTCGTTCATTTCATTGACGAACGAAGGAAATTGTTGTATAATGATTTTATCATTAACAAAATGGGAAAGAAGTTATGAGAGTCGTTATCAAAGTAGGTACGTCAACGCTCGCGCATTCTACGGGGCGTTTGAACGTGAGAAGAACGCAAGAACTTTGCCAAGTGCTCGGTGATTTAAAAAATGCCGGGCATGAAATCGTGCTCGTGTCGTCTGGGGCGATCGGGATGGGGGTAGGCAAACTCGGTTTGTCCGCGCGCCCGAAAGATATTCCCACCAAACAAGCGGCAGCGGCGGTTGGTCAATGCGAACTTATGTATACCTACGATAGAATGTTTTTAGAACAAAACCACACGGTTGCGCAAATTCTTTTAACGGGTTCGGACTTTTCTCATGAAGACCGCCGTGAAAACTTTTGCAACACGCTGAGTCGGTTATTAGAACTCAAAGCGTTGCCGATTATCAACGAAAACGATACAATCGCAACGGATGAAATCCGCGTGGGGGATAACGACACCCTTTCGGCGCTTGTGGCGGTGAACGCGAAGGCTGATTTACTCGTAATTTTATCGGATATCGACGGGTTGTATTCCGCCGATCCGAAAAAGAATAAAAACGCTAGTTTAATTTCCTGCGTGCACGGCGTAGACGAAAAAATTTACGCGCTTGCGGGAGGTGAAGGCTCTTCGCTTGGCACGGGCGGCATGCGCACGAAATTGCACGCGGCGCAAATTTGCAACGACGGCGGTTTCGATATGATCATTGCAAACGGCGAAGATCCGAAACGGTTATACGATATTTTCGACGGAAAGTCGGTTGGCACGCGTTTTTGCGCAAAGAAATAACGGAGGGCTAGAAAATGACGGAGCAAATGAAACATATGCTTGTCGGTGCGAAAGGCGCTGCAAAGCGTTTAGCCACCATGGACGGCGCTACGCGTGACGGAATTTTGACCGATTTTGCAAATGAACTCCTTAAAAACGCCGATTATATTTTAGAAGAAAACGCCAAGGACGTTGCCGCGGCGAGAGAAAAACTCGGCGAAGTAATGGTCGATCGTTTGAAATTGACCAAGCAACGCATTGAAGGGATGGC
>JAFTHR010000045.1 GCA_017457345.1 Clostridia bacterium
GTACAGTAATAACACTTTCGGGCTCGTACCCTTTTTACGGTTTTCTACGTCCCCAAGCCGCGTGATGTCGGGGTTGGAATGGATAATTTCGTCGTAGCGGCTTAAAATTTTCTTCTTCCTTACTAAAAATATCAGTGAAAACAAGAAATCTTTTACGCTACCCAGCCACATATACGCAAGCATTGCGCCGTTGACGAGCAATAACGCCGCTGCCAACCACGTAGCCCATGTAAAGCCTTGCCCCGTAAATAAATCGTATACCATTTTACCGCACGCCGCCAAAAGTAGTGCCGCGCACGCACCCCAAACACATAATATCAGGGTGTATACTTTTGCATTCTTTTTCATATTTCTCTTTTGCTCCTTTTTATTCTTCTTGTTTGTGTGCATTTTTTCAATCCCGTAGCCTTTTTCGGGGATTCCACAATGTTTAACAACCGTGCGGCGATTTTTACTCTTTTTCGCGCTTTTATGCCCCTTTCGCGCTTGACAAACCCACGCAAATGATTTATACTGTAAGTATTATCGAAAAAATCTTTTAAACTCGCCTGTAAAATCGGGAAAAGGAATACGAAAAATGAGAGTGGTTATCAAAGTGGGTACGTCCACCTTGGCGCACGCAACGGGAAAACTGAACATACGCCGCACGGAAGCACTTTGCCGTGTATTGAGTGATTTGAAAAACGCAGGGCATGAAGTAATACTCGTTTCTTCGGGCGCTATCGGCTTGGGCGTAGGCACGCTTGCCCTGAAACACAAACCCAGCGATATCCCCACCAAACACGCCGCGGCGGCAGTTGGGCAATGCGAATTGATGTATACGTACGACAGGTTGTTTACCGAATTCAACCACACCGTAGCGCAAATTCTTTTGACGGGTTCGGACTTTTCCGCCCCCGACAGGCATGAAAATTTTAACAACACCATGGGCAAGTCGTTAGAATTAGGCGTATTGCCCATTATCAACGAAAACGACACCATCGCCACCGAAGAAATTAAGGTTGGGGATAACGACACGCTTTCGGCGCTCGTCGCCGTGAGTATTCAAGCAGATTTACTCGTCATTTTATCGGACGTTGACGGATTGTATTCTGCCGACCCGAGAAAGGACGAAAACGCGCGGCTTTTGGAAGAAGTGTACGCAATCACCGACGAAACGTTGCGGCTTGCAGGCGGTGCGGGCTCGAAACTTGGCACGGGCGGTATGTCCACAAAATTACACGCGGCGCAAATTTGCATGGCGGCTGATTGCGATATGGTGATTGCCAACGGGGAAAATCCCGAAAAATTATACGATATCGTCGCCGATAAAAAAGGCGGTTATACGCGTTTCTACGCAAAGGGGTAAACGTATGGAAATGCAAGAACTTTTACAAAACGCAAAAGCGGCAGCTAAAAAATCCGCCGCCCTTTCCACCGAGCAAAAGAACGGTTGGCGTTTTCATACACGCCACCGCTTTTAACGTAGCGTCTACGTTCGTTGCCTTTGAATCGTTTACGTAGCATACCCCTTGAACGGTCGCAAGCGTTTCAATGCGGTGGCGAATTCCTTTAAACTCCTTTAATCCTACTCTAATTTTTTCAGTTGAAACCCCAAATAATTTACAAACCGCTATCGTTGCTAAGGCGTTTTGAACGTTATGTACACCGCCGATAGAAAGTTCGTTTGCGGACAGTATTTTTTCGCCGCAAAAATACAGGTTGCCATTCTCGTAATACGCGCCGTTTATCTTTTTACGCATTGAAAAATATACCGTTTTCGCTTTCGTTCTTTCCGAAAACGATCGCACTAACTCGTCGTCGTAATTCAAAACGGCGTACTCCGTTTCCGCACAATTTTTTAAAATTTTCTCCTTTAAAAACAGGTAATTCTCCATATTATAATGCCTGTTTAAATGGTCTTCCGTCACGTTTAAAACAACCGAGACGTGCGCTCGCAAAGAGTTTAGCGTTTCTAGTTGAAAACTAGAAATTTCCGCAACGGCAATCTCTTCTTCTTGCGCACTAGAATAATCAAGCATAGGTTGACCGATATTCCCGCAAGAAAAAGCCTTTTTGCCACCCTTTTTAAGGGTTTCGGTAATCATTGAAACGGTTGTCGTTTTGCCGTTCGTGCCCGTAATCGCTACCATTTGGCAACGCAAGCAACGAGCCGCCAACTCCGTTTCTCCCATCACCCCTTTCTTTGCTCGGCGAAAGGCTATCGCAATAGGATGATCGATAGGAATACCCGGGCTTAAAATAAGCGCGTCTGCTTGTTCGTGCATTTTTGAAATCTCTTCTTTTGAAACGCGTTTTGCACCCTGCTCTTCTAAAAACGCTGCGTTTCCTTGCACTTTTTCGCTAGAAACGTCGTCGTAAATAAACACCGTTGCCCCGCGAGACAACAGATATTTCGCCGCCGAAACACCCGAACGAGAAAGCCCAAGCACAAAGAAACTTTGTTTTAAAGGATACATATAAACTCCTTTACAACGCACCTAGAAGCGCAATTAGACCGGCAAACGTGGTAATCGCCGAATACGCATACGCGATCTTGCTTTCCGAGTATCCGCGTTGTTGAAAATGATGATGCACGGGCGACATTAAAAACACACGCTTCCCGCCAGTCGCCTTATAATATATGACTTGGACGATAACCGATATGCCCGAAACAACGAACATTATTCCCACCAAAGCAATATAGAGCGCATTACCCGAAAACACACCGATACTAGCAGCAAAACCGCCGAGCGATAAAGATCCCGTATCCCCCATAAACACCGAAGCCGGTGGAGAGTTGAAAAATAAATAGGCGGCAAGCGCGGCGGCAAGGGCAAACGCTAATACCGATAATCCGCTCTGCTCGTTCCACACGCAAAGTACCCCCATGACGATAAAAAACGGAATACTCGTTCCCGCAGCAAGTCCGTCTAATCCGTCGGTTAAGTTCACGGTATTTACGGTGGCAAGGAACACGAACACGGCAAGCGGAAAAATCCAAAAACCTAAATCGATTTCAACTCCTAAAAACGGGAGATTGAGCGTGGTTAATTCGGCTCGCAAACAATAAATAGCAGCAAGCACGGCAACAAAGGTTTGAAATATGATTTTTTGCGCCGCCGTAAGTCCTTGATTTTGCTTTCTGTGCCTTTTTAATAAATCGTCTAAAAATCCCACGAGCATGTACGATATGCCGATAGTTAAAGCAACGCCGAAAGTACGAGAGAACTTTTCTATAAATAAAATTGCAGCAATACTCGCCGCCAAGATAAAGGCAAGTCCGCCCATTGTAGGCGTGCCGCTTTTTTGGTTATGCTCTTTTACGTAAGAAAGAATAAATTGCCCTGCTTTCCGCTTTTTGAGCACGGGAATTAACACCGCGCAAAAGATGAAAGAAAGGCAAAATGAAATGATCGAAACCGATAAATAAACGCTCATATACTTCCCGTCAACGCGCGCTACCGCCTATGCGCGCGATTATCTTTTTGATAATAGCATTATCGTTAAAAACGTATTTTATACCCATAATTTCTTGATACGTTTCACCGCCTTTTCCTGCTACGAGCAACACGTCCCCATTCTTTACTAGTTCAATCGCCCGCTCGATCGCACTCTCTCTATCGGGCACGACAACGTACTTATTCGAAACCTGCCGATACCCTTCTTCGATTTTACGGATAATATCCATCGGGTCTTCGTAGCGCGGATTATCGGATGTAATGATGCAATAATCGGCAATTTTTGCCGCTTTTTCTCCCATTAACGGGCGTTTTTCCTTATCTCTATTCCCACCGCACCCAAAAACGCATATTAGCCTAC
>JAFTHR010000046.1 GCA_017457345.1 Clostridia bacterium
CGGCTAATCCGCTTTGGTATAAATAATCTACTTCTTGCGGGCCGATACGGCGCTTTTTAGGATAGGAAACGGCGTGACCTTTGGTACAAATACGGCAAAACGCAGAAGGTACGGCAACGTATGCTTTGCGGATTTTTCCCCTATGGTTTTGGAACACCGCTTTCACCGCGGAAGACACCGCCTGCTTAAACGACTGCTCGTCTACAAACCCTTCCGTGGAATACCCGTCGTGATTTTCCGTTTTGCTATCGTAGAACACGAACGTTCCGTTTACGCCCCTTGCCGCAATTAGAAAGGTGACGTCGTAGGAACGAACGTCTAAAAGCGCGCAACTTTCACGTCCCATCCGTTTTCTCCTTTGTGTGATTAATAAAATACAATTTTATTATAATCTATTTTTTCACCTTTGTCAATGGTTCGGCGCGTATTTTTTTCCAAATCGGCAAACATTCGCGGGCTTTTTTCTTTAAAACTCACACCTGCCGCACTCATTTCATAAAAAAACACGGCTTTTTGCCGTGTTTTTCAATCAATCGTTAAAGTATTGAGCGAGCGTATCGCTATTATAATGCTTTGCCAAAACCGTGCCGTCCGTTCCTTCGTCGGCAAGCAACATACCACAAAGGCGTTGCCCGTCTTCAAGCCCCAAGTACGCCGTGACGATCGCCGTTGCCTTTTCCTGCGTTTTGGAATAAGGGTTGCGAATATAGAGATTTACCGTTTCTCTGGTTTTAATTCTAAAGATCGTTTGGCTGGGATCGGACGTAGGTTTCTCCACGCGGATTTCGGTGAAATTACTGCGAACGCCGTCTACACAAGCGGAGATCGCTTGCCCCGCTTCAATCAAGGCGTTTAAGCAATCGTCCCCAGAAATTTTTTCGCCTTTTTGCCCGGAAACGGTCACGCCTTTTACAAGGACGTTATTCCCGCCGTCCGAACGGTTTACAGGGTTATCACGCACGCCTAAAATCGTGCCGTCGAGCCCTACGATATAGTACTGCGAGCCGCTTTCAAAGGCGTACACTTCCACGTCTTCCTTCGCAACGATAACAAGTTTGTTGGGGTATTCCTTTTTAAATTCCGCCATTCTAAAATACGGGTAATCGGCAAAAACTTCTTCCGCCGCTTCAGGCGAAGCGAACACCAAATTTTCCCCTACGTATAAACCGTTGAGTTTTTCTTCAAGTTGTGCGCCTTCCGCTTTCGCTTCGTCGGAATACAAACTGATTTGCAAGTTCACTCCGTCTATGCGGTACACGGTGGTAAAACCAAGCAACGCAGCCGTTAAGAAAATCACCACCGTTAATACGATTACGATCAATTTCTTGTTCTTCATCTTTTCTCCGTTTGTAAAAACTAATTTTATTCAAACGCGAACTCGTTTGATTTTCGCGCCAAGTTTTTTGAGTTTATATTCAAAATCGGCATACCCGCGATCGATATGGGATAAATCAACCACGCTGCTTTGCCCTTCTGCACCGAGCGCCGCTAAAACGAGCGCTGCGCCACCGCGCAAATCGTTAGCCGTCACTAACGCACCGTGCAATCTCTCCACACCGCGTATCACCGCCGCTCTACCGCGCACGGTAATATCCGCACCCATCCGTTTTAATTCCGCCGCATAGCGAAACCTGGTTTCAAACAAGTTTTCCACCACGATAGACGTGCCTTGTGCCGTTGCACATAAAGAGGCGTATTGTGCTTGCAAATCGGTTGGAAAACCCGGAAAGGGCGTAGTCTCTACTAGGTCCACCGATTTAAGCCTTCCGCGGCTTTGCAATACTATTTTATCATTTTTCGTATAGATTTTGCAACCGTTTTCACGCAATTTATGTAAAAGTGCGGCGATATTTTCCGCATAAACCCCTTTTGTTTCGATTTCCCCGCCGCAAATAGCCGCTCCTATTAAAAAAGTTCCCGCTTCTATTCTATCCCCCATGGGTTCGTATTCCACGCCGTGCAACCGCTTCACTCCTTCAATCACCACCGTGGAACTACCCGCGCCTCGCACCTTTGCACCCATCGCGTTCAAAAAATTTTGCAGATCGATAATCTCCGGCTCTTTTGCGGCATTGCGAACGACCGTTACACCTTCCGCCTTCACGGCGGCAAGCATAATGTTCTCCGTTGCTCCAACGCTCGGAAAATCTAACAATACGTCTGCCCCTTTCAGTTTCTCAGCACTACAAATAACGTACCCGTTCTCTTCAACGATTTTTACCCCCATCCGTTTGAGCCCGAATAAATGCAAATCGATCGGTCTTAGACCGATATCGCACCCGCCCGGATAAGATATTTTTGCACGGTGAAAACGGGTGAGTACCGAACCGAGCATAAAAACGGAAGAACGCAGTTCCTTCGTTAGCCTTGCGGGGATTTCGTGTGAAACTGCGTTCGCGCCGTCGATTACGGCGCACGATTTACTCCTGCGGATTTTACAACCGAGTTCGGTTAAAATCCTAAGCATATTTTCAACGTCTGCTATAGCGGGAACACCGCGTATCTTCACTTGTTCGTCGGTAAGGACGGACGCGGCAAGTAGCGGTAGAACCGAGTTCTTCGCAGACTGAATATCTACCCTACCATACAAGCCGTTTCCGCCTTGAATTATGTATTTTTCCATACGCTTAACGCTCCTTATGTTTCATTGTATGAAAAAAATCCGCCTTTTGTGTTTAGCGGATTTATTCAGGTTTTATCGGCAAACTATTTTCCGTTTTAGTAGACTGACGCCGAGTAATTCCATACAACACGCCCATGGAAAGCATTGTGATGATCAGCGACGTATTCCCCGAACTAATTAAGGGAAGCGGCAATCCCGTTGGCGGCATTGCACCGCTAACGACGAGTGCGTTAAAAACCGTTTGGATTGCGTAAATTATAGTAATGCCTGAAGAAAGGATAAAGGAGAAAAAATCGTTACATCTGCTCGCGGCGCGTATTCCCCGCCAAACGAGCGTTCCACTGAGCGCGAACAACACGATAATTCCCACCAAACCGTGTTCTTCTCCAATCACGGCTAAAATGAAATCACTTTCGGCAAACGGCAAAAAACGATATTTTTGTCTTGACCGAAAAAGCCCCGTTCCAAACCATCCGCCGTTCCCAAGTGCGTATAGCGATTGTATGAGTTGGTAGCCTTCGTTTTTCGGCGAAGCCCAAGGATCTAAAAAGGCACTTAGCCGCAAAAGACGATACGGCTCTATAATTATGAGTACCGGAATTAAAAGAAGGGCGGGAATTCCTATCCACAAAAAATACTTTAATTTCATTCCGCCCAAAAAGAGCATAGAAACCATAAGTAGCCCCACGCACATTGTGACGGACATATTCGGTTCAAGCATAATTAGAACGCAAATCACTAGCCCAACCGCAATCACCGGTAAACCGCCTTTAAGCGTGCGCATTTTACCTATCCCTTCCGCCATATACGAAGCGCAAAATAAAATAAATCCGTATTTTGCAATTTCGGAAGGCTGCACGGTTATCCCGCCGACCGCTATCCAACGGGTAGCGCCATAGTTGCTTTTTCCCAACCCAGGTACGAAAACAAGGGCTAATAGGATAATGGATACCACCACCGAAATCCAACGCACCTTTTTGCTTTTTAACCTTTCATAATCTAAAAACGAAACGGCAATCATTGCAATAAGCCCAAGCACGAAACCAACGAGTTGTTTCTTCATAAAATAGAACCCGTCGCCATACTGTACTTCCGCCGAATACGAACTTGCCGAATACACGCTAACCACGCCGAACGCCGCAAGCACCGCCGTTAAAATAGGGATGAGAATATCTCCTTTCCCAAGTGAACGAAAACGCGATTTATTCTTCACCTTCGTCCTCTTCCACCACCGCTTTTTCTTGCTGAAACCCCTCAATCGAGAGTTGCTCGTTTTCTTGTAATATCTCTTCTTTTACTTCTTCTTTTTCGAATAAAACGGCAAATTCTTGAACGATTTGTGCAAATCGTTCCCCGAGTTCTTCGTACCCAGAAAACTCATCACAACTAGCGCTTGCGGGGCTCAAAAGCACCGTTTGCCCGCTTGTTGCAATCATTTGCGATAACTTCACCGCCGTTTCAAAAGAAGTGCAAAGCGTTATTTTTTCGTACCCCGCTTTCAAAGCGGCATCTAGCAATTTAAACCGATTTTCACCATAGAGTACGGTGTGCACCACGTGGGATGACGGAAGGAAAGAAAAGAGCGAAGAATAGTCATAACCTATATCCTTTCCACCGA
>JAFTHR010000047.1 GCA_017457345.1 Clostridia bacterium
AGCTTGTTGAGCGCGCCTTATTTAGTTTTTTATTTGCCGTCCCGTACCGTACGGGGGCTTTCGCTTACGTAAACCATGTACGCCGCAAGAAATGAACTCTTTAACCGCTTGTTGAAGAACAAAGTAGCCTTCCTTAACTACTCGATTAGTATAACATATTTTTTTTGCGTGCGCAACCGTTTTTTGGCTCTCTAATTAAAAAATCTTAAAAAACAAGACGGTGAGTTTTTCTCGCCGCCTTGCTCTGCTTTATTTTTTCATCTTTTCGCGTTTCTTTTTAAATACCCAGCGCATTTGGATTTGATAACTGCAAAGCGCCAACGAAATGTCAACAATACACTTAATAAGCACTTTCGCGTCCGCCCCAAACCATTGCGTAAACCCTAAAACACACAAATAGGATACTAACAATTGCGTAATCCACAACGCGTAGTATTTTAAAATACTCTTTCTAGAAATGCGCTTACCCCCAAACGTAAACAACCTATTTACCACAAAGTTAAGTATACTTGAAGATACGCGCGAAACAACCGTTGCCCACAAGAGCGCCGTTGCTAAATCTAAATGCGAGAACACCACGTAGTCGAATAGCGCGAACAGCCCTATGTCTACGCCGAAAGAAACAAGCGCCGCAAGCAGGAAACTGAAAAACGACCCCATAAGCACTACGCCGACACGAATACTATCACGGAACGGCTTATAGTGCGAAACGTGCACTTCTTCGTATTTCGTTGTAATCGGATATTCATAAATGGCTACGTCTGCATCCTTGCTCAGTATGAGCATACGCATCTCGTATTCAAACTTATCGCCTTTGATGCCGATTAACCAATCCATAATATCGTTCGAAAAAGCCCGTAAACCCGTTTGCGTATCTTTGAGTTTAACGCCGTAGAGAGCATTGAACAGGAACGCCGTGATTTTGTTCCCAACCTTGCTTTTCGGGGGCATAATCGGGCTATCAATGTCACGATGACCGATTATCATTGCGCGGTCGTGATGCGCGCCGAGTTTTTCGTCGATCATTTTCACGTCGTCAAACTCGTGCTGACCATCGCTATCCGCCGTCACCACGCCAACGTATTTCTCCATCAAACCACTATCACGATAATAGGTAAACGCCGTTTTCAACGCTACCCCTTTACCGTAATTTACTTCGTGAGTGAGAATATGTACCCTATCGCCAAGTTCCGCTTTGATATCGCTAAAAACGTGCACGGTCTCTTCCGTAGACCCATCGTTCACCACGATAAGTTCCGTGAAGTATTCCGCCATTTTCTTCGTCAAATCAAAGAACTGCGGCGTAGGGTTCAACGACGGGATCACGAGAATCCCGTTTGATTTCGTTCCTTCCATAAAGTCCTTTTTTCGGTTTCAACAAACAACCGATTACAAAAAAGTTAGTCTTCCAACCCTTCGTTGAGTTTCGCCAAAAGAGCATCAAGATCTTCGCCGTGCACGAACACCGCTTCTGCGATCGTTTCGCCGTGCGCCATTGCACAACCAAGACAATGCATCCCCACGCTTTGTAAAATTTCCGCCGCGTTGGGGTTGAGTTGAATACAATCTACAATTAAAGTATCTGCCGTAATTTTAGCCATTTTATTTTTCTCCTTATTTTTCTTTACTTTTATTATATCGCTTTTTTGTGAAAAGCGCAAAACAATTTCGTGAAAACGTGGTTAACGGTACCCATGGAACGTTTTTTTGAGTACGGGACGAGTGTAAATCGGTACCTGCCCGCCCGAAAGCAATGTTTTCATCCCTTCTTGAACGGAAAGAAAATCTTGCTCTAAGCCCATATCTTTGAGCGTTAAAACCGCCTTTTCATAGTTCGGCGCACGCGAAGAATCGTTGTGCGAATCCGTTCCTATGCAATACACGAACCCTTTCTCTAAAAGAGTAGCGGCAAACGATTTCGTTCTTTTATCTAAAAACGCTTCGGTATTTACCTGTATCAAACACCCCATATCCAAGAGTTCGTTTACAAGCGAAGGTTTCCGCAAAACGGACGGATATCGCTCAATATGCGCGATAATCGGCACGTAGTCCGTTTCCGAAACGAACTCGGCAAGCCGGTCTAACAATTTCTTCGTCCATTTACGGTAAAAAGGCAACTCCACAAGCACCAAGCGCGTTCCTTCAATTGCAAGCGAACAAATCGCTTCGTGGGAGAGTTGGCTCTCTTCGGTGAAATGCACTTCCGCGCCCAAAAGAACGTTTATCCCGCTAGGAATTTTTCCCGCTAAGCGTTCCGCCGCTTCGTTGCGCAAGGATAAAAACGCTTGGGGACTGCGTTGCTTTCCGTAATAATGGGAAGTAGACACCACCGTTTGCACGCCTTGCGCTTGGAGCGTTTCTAGCATTTTTACTGCTTGTTCAACGCTCGTTGCGCCGTCGTCTATCCCTGGTAAAATGTGGGTGTGAAAATCAATCATATTATAAGAAATACTTCACGCCGCTTTCGAAGATCTTCATATCGAATTCGCCGTCTAC
>JAFTHR010000048.1 GCA_017457345.1 Clostridia bacterium
ATTTTTTCTAAAAATTATTTTCTAAAAGAAAAAAAGACCGCTCGGTCACTTATCTTCCTCAATTTTACAAGCACGTCCCGTCCAAAGCCTTGCATCCTGCGGCGATTGCTCAACCCCCATTCCATACGCATAGCACATCCCTAAAGCAAGCATACCGCTTTTATCACCTTGAGCCGCCGATTTTTGATACCAAAAAAACGCTTTTTGTTCATCCTTTTCAATTTCAGTACCCTCAATATACATATCACCCAACACTCTTTGCGCCAACGCATTTCCTTTCTCCGCCGCAAATTCAACAATTTGTAGCCACACCGATTTTTTCATCATTTCTTCTCCTTTTTCTGATTTTTTACACATTATAATTGTACATTGTGCCTTTTGTCAAGAAAAAATTGCCCGTTGTGCTATTATTTTTATATGATTACGATACAAGAAATCCAAAAACGATTGCGTGAAGCAATTCAATACGGCAATCTTTCCCAAAAAGAAATTGCCGAACGGTTGGGCGTCAATCCCTCGACGATTAGCAAATATATGCGGATCGATAAATATCCCTCTTTGGATACCTTTGCCAACCTTTGTAAAATTTTAGACGTATCTGCCGACGATATTTTGGGGCTCAAATAATTGCATAGAAAAAAGGACGGAACTCTATCCGTCCTTTTTGTTTTTCGTTTTGAAATTACGGTCTTAAACCGCTACCACCTTGTAAAGTGATCGTTTCGCCCGTCACGTAAGACGCTTCGTCGCTACAAAGGAACACGCACACACCGCCAACGTCCTTTTCAGGATCGGCAAATCTGCCCATAGGCACGCCTTTAATCGTTTGTTCGTAGCGTTCGGGATATTCTTCCTTGAACTTTTGCAAACCTTCCGTCATTGCCAAAGGACAAATTACGTTCACGCGAACGCCGTCTGGCGCCCACTCGGTTGCCGCAACACGCGAAAGACCGCGAATCCCTTCTTTTGCCGCCGCATACGAAGATTGTGCAATTCTACCGAACAACCCTGCACCCGAAGCAAAGTTTACTACCGCGCCTTTCGTTTGCTTTAAATAAGGATATGCTTTTTGCATATAGAAGAAGGTGGCGTAAATACCCGAATAAATGGCAAGATCCAAATCTTCTTTGGTGTGTTGCACGAGCATTTTCCCCGAAGCAGATGCTTGCGCGTTATTTACCACCGCATCAATTCTGCCGAACTTTTCCACCGTTTTATCAATAACGTTTTGAATAGCCGCTTCGTCGGCACCGTCCGCCGTCACGCAAAGAACTTCCGTGCCGTGCGCCGCTTCCAACTTCTCTTTCGCCGCAAGTAAGGTGGATTCCGTTCTACCCGTAATAACGAGTTTCGCCCCCGCCTTTGCAAACGCCGTAGAAAGACCGAACCCGATCCCTCTACCGCCACCGGTAATGATAACAACTTTGTCCTTTAAACTAATCATTTTTTATTTCTCCTTTGATATTTTTTTCATACGCGTTAAGTATACCATATTTTTTTGATTTGTCAATACGAAATACACAAAAAAACGGGCAAAACGCCCGTTTTATTCTACTTTATTGCGTGACGATAACTTGCGCATAACGCAATACTTTATCCCCTTTTTTATAGCCTTTCACGTACACTTGTTTCACCATCCCGCTTTCTTCGCCTTCGGCGCAAGGAACTGCCATAATTGCTTCGGCAACGGCAGCGTCGAACGGTTGTCCCGTAGGATCAATCTCTTCTACCCCTTCTCCTGCAAGCACTTTTTGGTAGGCTTTAAGAACCATATCTACCCCTTGTTTGGTGTTTTCGTCCGCACACGCGGCAACCGCACGCTCCAAGTTATCCCCGATCGGAAGTAAAGACGAAATTACGTCGTTTCTGCCCTCGGCATAGCGCTGCGCCGCTTGATTTTGGGTGCGGCGGCGGTAGTTTTCATACTCTGCCGTAACGGCGTACCATTTGCGCTTCAAATCTTCCGCTTCCGCTTTCAAAGTTTCTATTTCTTCCTGCAACTTTTTCAACGACTTTTTAGCGGGTTTTTGTTCCGCCTTTTCCGCCTTTTCCGCCGTTTTTTCTTCCGCCACAGGATCTACTTTCTTTTCTTCTTCCATTTTTCGTTCCTCGCTTTTTGCTTTCACTACCATTTATACCGCGTTTTTTATCCTTTTAAACGCTAAAATTGATTTTTACACTTCAATATGCGGATAATTTTCGCGAGAAGATCTACGGTAAAAAATTGCCTTTCTACCGATAACCGCCACGGGGATCGCTTCTAATAAATCGGCAACGTTTTCCGCTAAATTGAGCGCGTCTTCATCTGCCGTGGGTAAAACGTTCACTTTAATAATTTCGTGCGCTTCTAACGCATCTGAAAGCATTTTTAAAAGGTTGTCCGTTATGCCGCCTTTGCCGATTTGACCGATCGGTTGGCGGGTGGAAGCAATTGCTTTGAGTTTACTTCTTTGTTTGCTCGTGATATTTTCTCTCGTAATCATTTTTTCTCCTTCTTAGAGTACGAACTCGAACTCTACTTCCCCGATCGAAACGGTATCCCCTTCTTGGCAACCCATTTTCGAAAGTTCTTTAATTACCCCGCGCAAGCGCAATACTTTTTGGAAATACTGCATAGAATCGGGGTTGTTCAGTACAACGTTTCGGCAAAGCATGTCCACAAGCCCACCTTCTACAACGTACACGCCGTCTTCGTCGCGGAAAATAGAGAATTCCAAATTGTCGTTTGCCGTGTATTCGAAACTCTCTTCCGGGCGGATCGGTTCAAGCGGAGGCAATTCGTCGAGTTTCGATAAAATCCCTTCGATAAGTTCGCGCGTGCCTTCGCCCGTCACCGCCGTGATGGGGTAGATTTTATATTTTCTTCCGTACTTTTTCTTGAACGCCTTTAAGTTTTCTTCCGCACCGTACACGTCGCATTTATTGCACACGATAACTTGCGGTAATTTTGCGAGCACTTCGCTATATTCTTTGAGTTCGGCGTTGATCTTTTGGAAGTCTTCGATCGGATCGCGCTCTTCACAGCCCGATATATCCACCACGTGGCACAGCATACGGGTACGCTCGATATGGCGCAAAAAGTCGTGCCCTAAACCCGCGCCTTGCGCCGCCCCTTCGATAAGCCCGGGAATATCCGCCGCCACGAAAGATTTTTCATAGTACCGCACTACGCCAAGGTTAGGCGAAAGGGTGGTGAAATGATAGTTGGCAATCTTCGGTTTCGCCGCCGAAATTTTGCTAAGCAGGGTACTCTTGCCCACGTTCGGGAAACCGATTAAACCTACGTCTGCAATCACTTTCATTTCTAAAACGACCGAGTGCGGCTTTACCTTTTCCCCTTTTTGCGAAAAGTTCGGTGCGTGACGGCGTGCCGTGGTAAACCGTACGTTCCCCTTCCCGCCGTTGCCGCCGCGCGCCACTAAAATTTGCTCGCCGTCTTCGAACACGTCGCAAATCAATCTACCCGTATCGTAGTCGCGAACGAGCGTGCCGAGCGGCACTTTGATATACAGGTTTTTCCCGCTCTTACCAAAGCATTGATTAGAACCGCCCATCTCGCCGTCTTCCGCAAAGTATTTAGAAGTAAAACGGAAAGAGAACAAATCGTTCATATCCTTATCGCCGACGAAATACACGTCGCCGCCCTTTCCGCCGTCACCGCCGTCCGGTCCGCACGCAGGCTTTCCTTTAATGGCTTTAAAGGAGTTCATACCGTCGCCGCCGTCGCCCGCTTTAATTGTAATTCGTACTTTATCGGTAAACTCACCGGTTGCCATAACTTACGTCCTTTTACGGGCAAAACGCCCGTTTCGTATTTTTAATCAGTATAACAAAACTTTTTAGAAAAATCAATGATTTTTCGCGCCGAAAGCCGCTTTTCTTTCCTTTATAAACGGATTTTTCCGTTTAGACGTACCTTTTGTAAAATCCCCGTGCTAAGCACCGGCTTTTTCTCTTGGAAAGAGATCGCGTCTTCGATTAAATCGAAAAAGAATTGACGGGCATCCGTCACCCGTTCGCAAAACAGATAATAAGCGAGCGAGCGGGGCACGGTATTCACTTCGCTTAAATACACTTCCTTTCCGCTCACCAAATAATCGATCCGTATCACGCCGCGAACGTCCATTTTCTTGTACACCGTTTTGGTGTACGCCTTTATCTTTTTCGCCACTTCTTCGTCCACTTCGCCAAGCGTTTTCACACTCCGCTCGCCTTTTGCCGTACCCCGCGGCTTTAAGTACTTTTCCTGAAAGGAATACACACCGCTTGTTTCGCTAGCCACTTCCGCTTCGGAAACGAAAATTTCGCCGTTCATTGCGTACGCCGCACAGTTCACGTCCTTTTTGTCCGCAAGGTATTTTTCTATCACCACTTTATCGTCTAGCGTGAACGCCGCATCAATAGCCGTTTCCAACTCTTCTTCCGTTTTCGCCAAACAAATCCCGATAGAAGAACCGAGCCGCGCAGGCTTTACGATCACGGGGTATTTTAGGCGCGTTGCCACCGTTTTAAGCAAAAACTTGCCGCGTTTACGGTAGTCCTTTTCGCTCACCCGCAAATAATCGAGCGTGGGAACGCCTAACCCTGCCGCCACGATTGTCGTTGCCCCCTTATCCAAGACTACGCTGGAAGGGAGCATATCGGGAGAAGCGAGCGGAATGCCGTTCAACCCGCAAATAGCCGAAATACCGCCGCCTTCGCCTAGCCCGCCGTGACAACAGTTAAGCGCACAATCGAGTTTTGCTATCCGCTTGGTTTTGCCTCGACCTTTATTTTCTTTGTGTTCGTACAAATAACCGCCTTGCAAAAATACGCGGGTGCAGTTTGAAAAATCCCCCCTTTTAAAGGGCTCTAAACCGTAAAAACTTTCCGAATAATACCACGCGCCGTCGGTGTGAATATACACGGGATACACACGGTATTTTTCCCGACCGAGTAGGTTTAACACGAACACCCCCGTTAGAACGGAGATCTCGTTTTCGCAAGACTTCCCACCGAACACGACCAACACTTTCCGCATAAAAAAACACCTCCGCAAAAGATTTTATCGCTTTGGTGTTTTTTATTTTTTTCTTTAGTATAAATCAGGCAAATCGTTTAAAAACAGCACGGCGTCTTCCGCCTGTACTTCGCCGCCTAGCCATTCTTGCGCCTTAGCAAGGGTGGGGAATTGTTTTAATTTTTCTTCCTGTCCGCCTGCCGCTAAGAACCCGTCTTTCACCGCTTTTACAAGCGTTTCGCCCACGAGCACCACGAAGGTAAGATTTGCTTCCGCTAACGCTTTTCCAAAATTACCGTTGAGTTCGGCGTTCAATACCCCCGTTTCCACGAGCCCCGGCGTAATCAAAATTTTTCTGCTTGGAAACCGTTCGAGTGCCTTGATCGCCACTTGTGCTCCGCGCTCGTTTGCGTTGTACGCGTCGTCTAAGATAAACACGCCGTTTTCTTTTATCAGTTGCAATCTGTGCGGGATCGGTTGTAAGCGTTTTGCCGCTTCGCTAATCTCTATCGGAGAGAGCCCCATCTCTTCCGCAACCAACGCGGCTAAGGCGATATTTTCCACGGCGGGTTCGGCTAAGAGCGCCGTTTCAATTCCCACCTTTTCGCCGCCTATTGCTAGAACGAATTTCGTGCTTTCTGCTTCGTAACAAACGGAAGAAACGGTTTCGGCAAGATCTGCAAAACGGCATTTTTCTTTCTCTTCCGCCGTGAGTCCACCGTAAGCGAGCACCCGTTCTTTAAGCGCCGCACCGCAAACAATTTTCTTTGCCGTGCTCTTGATAATTTCCGCTTTTTCCGCAAACACGTTTTCTTCCGATCCAAACGTTTCAACGTGTTGTGCGCATACGCCGGTAAACACCGCAAAATCCGGTTTTACAAGTTCGCAAAGTTCAAAAATATCCCCTGCGTGGCGCGCACCCATTTCCGCAATAAACACTTCTTTTCCATCAAAATCCGCACTTAAAACGGTTTTTGCAATACCCAGGGGAGTGTTATAAGATTCCGGTGTGGCAACCACCGAGTACTTTTGCGCAAGCATTTCTTTTAAAACGTTCTTCACCGAAGTCTTTCCATAACTGCCCACCACGGCAATTTTTAAAACGCTTGAACTCTCTAATTTTTCTTTTGCTTTTGCCACGAATTTTGCGTTTACGCGGCGTTCGTACACGCCGTCAATCGCGTTTGCAAGCGCAAGCAAAACGGGGGTGAGCAAAGGGAAAAAGCAAAACGGTAAATAGCACAAATAGTTATATACGCTATTAGCCACAACGGATTTTATAAAGGTGAAAAGCGCAATGAGAAGATAAGACGAGAGAAGAAGCACCACTAGGTAGCAAACGGAAAGCCGTTTTACCCGCTCCGTTCTTTTGAGCGGCACTTTCAAGGCGCGTTTACTATCCGCTCTCGCATATAAAAGAGCGAAGAATAAAAAGGGAATTGCCGATAAAAGCCCCGTAATTTTCGCCCCTAAAAAGAAGAAGCACGCAATCACGAGCGAGCACGCAAGCAGCGTAAGCCCCGACCAGAGCGAAAGAGTTTCGGCGTACAAATTATCCTTCTTTTTCAGCCATTTGAACAGGGCACGGTTATAGTAGCCGCCCTGTTGTAAAACGCCCAACATTTTGAGCGTGGCAAAGAAAAACACGCACGAACACACCGCACTTGCCACAATTCTCGGTAAAATCTCACCCATAGAAAAACTCCTCTGCAATAAGGTTAAACGCCGTGGGGTACTCCGCAAAAGAAAAGTGCCCGCCGGCAACGATCTTCAGTTTCGCATTCGGGAAACTTTCTAAATACGCTTGCGCTTCACAAAGCGGCGTGGTCGTATCCGTTTCCCCTTGCACTATCATCACGCTACAACGCACGTTTTTGGCGCAAGAGCGCAAATCTTCGTTCACAATTTTTTTATAACTTTCTTTCATCACGGGCGAAAGAGAACGATATTCTTTGCTCCCGAACGTCCGCTCGGCAAACGCAGGAAAAATCGCTCGGCAAACGCGATAGGCTTTCACCTTTATTCGGTAGGAAAACCCGCGATTCATAATCACGCCCGCCGCACCCGTGAGCAATAGTTTTTTAAATAAATTTGGATAAAGGCTCGCCGCTTTCACCGCCACCCTGCACCCGAAAGAGTGTGCAATAACGAGCGGCGTTTTTACACCCAACTG
>JAFTHR010000049.1 GCA_017457345.1 Clostridia bacterium
ATTGCGTATTCCTATAACGGCTGCTATAACGATAACTACGGCATGGCGCTTTTGGAATACGTTGGCGGCGATTTATGCGAGAAATCTTCTTGGGTGAAGCAGAAAGAACCGTTCTTTACCAAGGGCAACGGCGTGTACGGTCCTGGGCACGCTACCTTCTTCCGTTCGCCTGATAAAACGGAACTTTGGATTGCGTATCACTGCTTGAACGAATCGCGTACCGATCAAAAACCGAGAGCGCGGTATATGAACATTCAAAAAATTGAAGTGGAGAAAGACGGCACGCTCAAAAAGGCAATTCCCGTTGGTTGGGGCGTGGAAAACGCACCGCCGAGCGGCGAAAGAGAATAAAAACGAGAAAAGAGACGTGCAAGAGAAAGCGTCTCTTTTTTATTAATGTACGCGCGCGTGGCGTAAACACTTGCATTTTTGGGTGGAAAGGAGTATAATAAACGAAAAAGAAAAGAACGAGGTGAGGTTATGTATAACCAAAAATCGTATGAACTTGGCTCGAAACGTTCGGTAATTCGTGAAATTTTCGAATACGCAAAAACGCGCGCTGCGGAAGTAGGCGCGGAAAACGTGTTCGATTTTTCTATCGGAAACCCGTCCGTGCCCGCCCCCCAAGAAGTGCAGCAAGCGCTCGTGAAAGAACTCACGGAAACGCCGTCCGTTGCGCTGCACGGGTATACCAGTGCGCAAGGGGATGCAAACGTTCGTAAAACCATTTCAAACAACTTAAAAACCCGCTTTAACGCCGATATTCCCGCAGACTTTTTGTATATGACTTGTGGTGCGGCGGCAAGTTTAACCATCACGCTCAAAGCCTTATACGAAGAAGGGGACGAAGTGATCGTATTTGCGCCGTTTTTCACCGAATACCGTGTATTCGTGGAAGGCACGGGCGCGAAACTCGTTGTGGTCGGTGCGGACGAGAAAACGTTATTACCCGATTTCAACGCTTTAGAAAAAGCGCTCACGCCGCGCGTGAAAGCGGTGATTATCAACTCTCCGAACAATCCTTCCGGCGTGGTCTATCGCGAAGAGACGGTTGTGCGCCTTTGTGAACTTTTGAAGAAAAAATCGGCGGAATACGGGCGAGCAATTTATTTAATTTCAGACGAGCCGTATCGCGAACTTGTGTACGATAAAACGGTGCGTGTGCCGTTTATCACGAATTATTACGAGAACGCAATCGTATGCTATTCGTACTCCAAGTCGTTATCCCTTCCCGGGGAACGGATCGGGTATATTGCGGTAAGCCCCAAGGCGGCGCAAGCAAGAGAAGTGTACTTATCGGTATGCGGTGCAGGTAGAACGCTTGGCTACGTGTGCGCTCCCGCCCTTTTCCAACGGGTGGTTGCCGCGTGCGACGGGTTGACTGCCGATTTGAGTATTTATAAGAAGAACCGCGAACTGTTATATAACGGCTTAACCGAATGCGGATTTACCTGCGTGTATCCAGACGGCGCGTTCTACCTGTTTATGAAAACGCCCGTAGCGGATGCTTACGAATTTTGCGAAAAGGCAAAAGCGCACGATTTACTCCTTGTGCCGAGTGACGATTTCGGCGTGAAAGGCTTTGTGCGGATAGCGTACTGTGTGCAAACGGAAACGATTGAGCGTGCGCTCCCGAAATTTTCGTTGCTTGCCAAGGAATACGGCTTGAAATAACGTAATGCAAAAGAAAGAACGCCCCGTGCGCAAATGGCGCACGGGGCGTTCTATTTATCGTCTTTGATTTATATTGTAATGCGCCTACACGCGCGTGCGCGTTGGGGAAAGAAAAAAGGGTGCGGAAAATAAAAGCGAAAAAAGTAAAAAAAATTGAAAAACGCTTAAAAAAAGATTGACAACCCCTTTTAAAGTATGGTAAACTTAATTCACGCACCTAAGGGGTGTAATTTTTTTGTATGGAGTTTTGATTATGGCAACCAAGACGGCAAGATCCAAAATCACTTTCGAATGCACCGAATGCAAACGTAGAAATTACGACACGATGAAGAACAAAAAGAACGATCCCGATAGACTCGTGTTGAACAAGTACTGCCCTTTCTGCAAGAAACATACCGAACACAAAGAATCTAAATAATTCTTGGCAAGGCGCGGTTTAAAAACAGCGCATAAGGGAGAAAACAATGGCAAATGCAACAAAAACGAAAAATAAAAAGCCGAATTGGTTTCGCCGCGCAGGCGCGAAAATCAAAGAAACTTTTTCGGAACTCAAAAGAGTTTCTTGGCCGAAGTTTACGACCGTTTTAAAAACGACGGGCGTTGTTTTGGTGATCGTTTTTATCTTCTTGGTAGCAGTGACCGGCGTCGATTCGCTTTTGAGTTGGCTCCTTGGTTTACTCACGAATATGTAATAGGGGGGATGTCATGGTGAACGAACAACCCAAATGGTATATCCTTCATACCTATTCCGGCTACGAAGCGATGGTAAAAGACAGTTTGGAAAAACTGATCGAAAATAATAACCTCGGCGATTATATCGTGGATCTCAAAATCCCGATGGAACAAGTTATCGAAGAAAAGAACGGCAAGAAAAAGGTAGTGGAAAGAAAACTTTTGCCTTGCTACGTTTTTATCAAGATGATTTATACCAACCAAATTTGGTACTACGTCACCTCAACGCGCGGCGTAACGGGCTTCTGCGGGCCGCAAGGCAGACCGATTCCTATGAAGGAAGAAGAAATCCGCAAAATGCGCCTTGAAGAATTCGTTTCGAATGCAGACTTTGCAATCGGCGATACCGTTGAGATTGAAGACGGGCCTTTGGCTGGCTTCTTGGGTACGATTAAAGAACTCAATGCAACTGCACAAAAGGCAAAGGTTGCAACCACTATGTTCGGCCGTGAAACCGAAGTGGACGTTGAGTACATCCAACTCAAGAAAATTGACGCGGAAATCCCCGAATCCACGGCGGAAGAAACGTCTGAAAACGCGTAAGATACGCATTTAAACAAGGCTATTAGTGGGAGAGACGTCAAATCTTTCAAGGCGTCTTGATAAAACCACAAAGGAGAATATATTTATGGCAAAGAAGATTACAGCAGTCGTAAAATTGCAACTTCCCGCCGGTAAAGCAACTCCGGCACCTCCCGTAGGTTCCACGCTTGGTCCCTTCGGTATCAACTTGCCCGGCTTTACCAAGGAGTTCAATGCTAAAACGGCAGACAAACCCGGTCTCATTATCCCCGTGGTTGTAACGATTTACCAAGATCGTTCGTTCACGTTCATTTTGAAGACCCCTCCCGCACCCGTTCTGATCAAGAAAGCTCTTGGTCTTGAAACGGCAAGCGCTAAGCCCAACTCAGTAAAAGTTGGTA
>JAFTHR010000050.1 GCA_017457345.1 Clostridia bacterium
AGCAACCTTTTATTGCTTTGGCCTAGCGGGTCAGGTAAAACGTTTCTTGCAAGAACACTTGCAAAAAATTTAAACGGTCCCTTTGCCACGAGCGACGCCACCTCGTTGACCGAAGCGGGCTACGTGGGTGAGGATGTGGAAAACATCCTTTTAAAACTCATCCAAAACGCCGATTACGACGTGGAGAAAGCACAACGCGGCATTATCTATATCGACGAAATTGATAAAATTGCAAGAAAGAGCGAAAACGATTCCATCACGCGTGACGTTTCCGGTGAAGGCGTGCAACAAGCGCTTTTAAAAATCATTGAAAGCACCACGGCGAACGTTCCCCCGCATGGCGGCAGAAAACACCCCAACCAAGAGTGCTTGCGCATTGACACCACGAACATTTTGTTCATTTGTGGCGGTGCGTTCGTAGGCTTGGATAAAATCGTTTCTTCAAGAAAAGACGATACTACGCTAGGCTTCGGCGGCAAAGTCCGTTTGGGCGCAAACGAAGCGGACTATTCGGTACTCGACGACGTGAAACCCCAAGACTTAACGAAGTTCGGTTTAATCCCCGAATTCGTGGGGCGTATTCCTATCGTTGTGAACCTTGACCCGCTCGACGAAGACGCGCTCGTGAAAATTTTGACCGAGCCGAAAAACGCCATCATCAAGCAATACCAAAAGTTGGTGGGCTTAGACGGCGTGAAACTTACCTTTGAAGAAGACGCGGTGCGCGAGATTGCGCAAACCGCCATCCGTTTAAAAACGGGCGCGCGCGGATTACGCACGATTATCGAAAACGTGATGATCGACGTAATGTATAAAATCCCTTCCGAAGAAAAAGTGGAAGAAGTGGTTGTTTCCCGCGAATGTTTAACGGACGGCAAATCCCCCCGTCTTATCTACAAAGAAACGGCATAAATAGCACAAAAAGGGCGGAGCAGGTAGTTGTTTCCGCCTATTTATTCCAAAAACCAAGGAGAAAACAGATGTTTATTTCAATTGATACCTGGTGCTTGAAAAATTACGGCAGCGTGGAAAAAGTGATTGCGCTTTTAAAAGAAAGCGGGTTCGACGCTTACGACTATACCTTTGGAGAACCCGGTTTTGCAGACGAGTTTTTCCTTTTCGACGATTATTTAGAACGTGCCAAAAAACTGCGCGCGTTTGCCGACGGGTTGGGCATTGCCTGCAATCAAACGCACGCCCCTTTCCCCACGTGGCTTCCTTCCTATAAAAAAATTCCTTCTTGGGTGGGCGCAACCGACCACGAATCGTATAACGCCAAAATGTTTAAAGATATCGTCCGCTCTTTGGAAGTGAGCGCTATTTTAGGCGCAAAGGTTTGCGTGGTACATCCCGCGAACGACGCATCCGCCGAAGAGAACGCCGAATTTTACAAACGCTTAGAGCCCGTTGCGCGGAGAGTGGGCGTAAAAATCGGGCTTGAAAATATGTGGAATAGAACGCCGGATGGCAAAAACTGCGCAGCGGCTTGTTCTCACCACGAAGACTTTGCAAAACACCTTTCTCTTCTCCCCGCAGACGTATTCGTGGCGTGCTTGGATATCGGCCACGCGGAAATGAGCGGGCTGGATACGAGCGCGGTGGAAATGATTTACGCACTCAAAGACCGTTTGGCGGCTTTACATATTCACGATAACGATAAGGTGAACGATTCGCACCGCTTGCCCTACACCATGGCAATCGACTTTGAACAAATTTTAACGGCGCTTAAAGAAGTGAACTATCGTGGAGACGTCACCTTTGAAACGAGTTATTTTGCACTCCCGTTCCCCTTGGAAACCTATCCTGCGGTTGCAAGCCTTTTGGCTTCGGTTGCAAAGTATATGCGTAGCAGATTAAATTAACTTCCTTAAATAAAAACAAAAAGACGGCGATCGTTCGCCGTCTTTTTTTATTCTTCTATTTGTTCTTGTTCTTCCGCTTCGCCAAATTGCGGGGCTTGCCAAACGGACAACACTTGTGCGATTTTTTCCACAACGGCGTTTTTGCCGTAGCCCGTTTCCGAACTCGTGGCGATTACGTCGTCTATCCCTAAATACAAATCCGCCGCGATTGCCTTTGCGTTTTCTTTGAGTTTCATTTTCGAAAGTTTATCCGCCTTGGTTAATAGAACGGTGAACGGGATGGTGTGGAAGTGCAAAAATTCTAACATTTGCACGTCGTCTTCCGTAGGGTCGTGGCGGCTATCCATTAACGCGAGCACGTGCGCGATTCCTTGTTTGTTTTCAAAGAATTCTTCCAGCGTTTTCGCCCACTTTATCTTTTCCATTTTCGATACGCGCGCAAAGCCGTAGCCGGGGAGATCGGCAAGCACGAACGAGCCGAAGTCAAAGTAGTTTACAAGCCGCGTTCTGCCCGGCTCGCTACTCGTTTTGGCAAGCCGTTTTTGCCCCGCTAGCATATTGATAAACGAACTTTTTCCCACGTTCGATTTGCCGCATACCGCAATCACCGGTTTTTTCGTTTTTATAAACTGTTTTGCCGTTGCCGCAGACGTGATAAACGTAGGGCTCTTGATAAGCAAACGGTATTCTTCGCTTACCTGCCCCTCGTTTTTGCCGTAATTTTCCTTTCTAGGATAGAGCGGCTTCTTTTGTTCCGTCGGTTTTTTCGCCATACTTTCCTCAATCGGCAAACGCCTTTTTAAACACTTCGTCTACTTCGCTCACGGGAATAAAAGTGATGTCCTTTCTCACCGTTTCGGGGATTTTTTCCACGTCTCGCAAGTTCTCTTCGGGCACGATTACCGTTTTAATTCCCTGCCTTCTTGCCGCCAACGCTTTTTCTTTCAATCCGCCGATTGCAAGCACCTTGCCGCGGAGGGTTATTTCGCCCGTCATGGCAATATCGGCTCGCGCCTTTTTGCCGGTAAACACTGAAAGCACCGCCGTGGCAATCGTTATGCCGGCACTAGGCCCGTCCTTCGGCGTTGCCCCTTCGGGTACGTGGATATGAATATCCGTTTTATCAAACGCTTCGGCGTTTATCCCGTACTTTTCCGCGTGCGAACGAATATACGTGATAGCGGTGAGCGCAGATTCTTTCATTACGTCGCCAAGTTTCCCCGTTAAACGGATTTCGCCTTTGCCCGCAACGGTCGTTGCTTCCACGGTGAGCGTTGCGCCGCCGACCGCCGTCCACGCAAGCCCGGTGACTGCACCCGTTTCCGCCTTTTTTCTGCCCTTTTCTTTCAGGTATTTCGGCGCGCCGAGAAGTTCTTCCGCTTTCTTTTTATCGACCGTTATTTTGCCGATTTCGGGGTTATTCGCCTTTTGCATTGCTATCTTGCGGCAAAGCGTTCCCACCGTTCTTTCTAGCGTTCTAACGCCCGCTTCCATGGTGTATCCTTCAATTACGGTGCGGAGCGCTTCCACTTTAAAGGATGCGTCTTCCGCGCAAAGCCCGTTCGCCTTTAATTGCTTGGGTACGAGATACCGTTTTGCAATTTCCGTTTTTTCTTCGGTGGTGTACCCCGAAAGGCGGATAATTTCCATTCTATCCAGTAGCGGCGCAGGGATAGTATCCACGGTGTTTGCCGTGGCAATAAACAGCACTTTGCTTAAATCGTACGCCTCTTCCAAATATCTATCGCGGAAGGAATTATTTTGTTCGGGATCGAGCACTTCTAAAAGGGCGCTCGCGGGATCTCCGCGCATATCCGAAGATACTTTGTCGATTTCGTCTAATAAGAACACGGGGTTAAGCGTGCCCGCCGTCTTCATTGCGTAGAGCACTCTGCCGGGCATAGAGCCGATATACGTTCTTCTGTGTCCACGAATTTCCGCTTCGTCTTTCACGCCGCCAAGCGACATACGCACGAACTTTCTACCGAGCGCTCTCGCCACCGATTGAGCAATACTCGTTTTTCCAACGCCGGGCGGGCCAACCAAGCAAAGGATCGGCGCTTTCATATCCTGTTTGAGTTTTAACACGGCAAGATACTCCGTCACGCGTTCTTTAATTTCTTCAAGTCCGTAATGGTCTTCGTTTAAAATTTTCACGCAGTCGGCAAGTTTTTCAGTATCCGCCGTTTGCTCCGTCCAAGGAAGTTCTAACACTTGATCAAGATAACCCGTCACCACCGTGTATTCGGGAGAAGAAGAGTGCATCTTCTTCATTCTCTCTATTTCTTTTAAGCATTTTTCTTCCATTACGGGGGGCAGGTGCTTGTTTTTCACCTTTTCGGCGTATTGTTCCGCTTCGTCTAAATCGCCACCGAGTTCCTTTTGTATCGCCTTCATTTGCTCGTTTAAAAAGTACTCTTTTTGCGATTTATCAATGCTTTTTTTCACCGAAAGCGCAATTTTTCTTTCGATTGCGGAAATTTCCTTCTCGTCGTTTAAACACCGTTCTAAAATCATCATTTGTTCGGTGATGCTTTGCGCTTGCAAAATTTGTTGCTTTACGTCGATACGCACGCGCATTTCGGTCACAACGGTGTGAATTGCCTTTTCGGTGTCGTTCTCAAAGTCTAATTCTTTGCTTGCTTTTTCGTTGAGTTTTCCCGTTTCCGCAAGCACTTCTTTTACTAATTCATTGAGCACGCGTGCGTGTGCACGGAACTCTTTATCGCCTTCTTCTGGAACGAGATCGGACATACGCTCCGCCACGGCGTGGAAACAACCCTTTTTAATACAGAAGGACTGCGCCCGTGCCCTGAATAAACCGCGCCCTAAAATCCGCAGCGTACCGCTTGCCGTGCGGTGGATTTTATCAATGCGAACAACCGTGCCCACTTCGAATAAATCCCCTTCGTTTACGTCCGTTTTTTGCGGATCTTTTTGCGCGCAAACTAAAATCTCTCTATCGGGGCTTTCGTAGGCAAGTTCAATGGCGCGGATGGTGAGCGCGCGGCTTGCTTCTATGGTGATGGAGACGAGCGGAAAAGCCACCTGCCCGCGAAAGGCGAGCACGGGGTATTCGTTTTCGTTGCCGTCTTCCAGCGTTAACGCGCGGAACGCTTCTACAACCGTCTCCTGTTTTCTTTCTTC
>JAFTHR010000051.1 GCA_017457345.1 Clostridia bacterium
CAACAGATAGAACGGGATATTGAGCACGAGTAAAAATACCGCCATCGGCACGGTGACGAGCAATTTCGACACCAAAACGGACGTACCAGAAAACCCACCGTCGTAAACGTTTAACGGTGAAAGAAAGAGCAAAACGCCTATTGCGTTAATCACCCCTGCCACCGTAAGCCCGAAAAAATTCCAAGCCTTTAATTTCTTAAATCCGTCCATACCCCCTCCATTTTAGGGATCAATCGGCGTAATTTACCTTGATACTACCAAACGAACCGTCAACCGTCAATCGGTTTTTTCCGTTCCCCATCATAATAATTTTTCTTTCAACGCCTTCGACTTCAATTTTACCGATATCCAAACGACCAAGCGCTAATTGATATCTCGATTTACCGCCCGTCAAACGCACGTCCACCGAACCAAGCCCAAGATCAATCGTCGTTTCACCCGACAAAGTCGCGATAAGTTCCAGCGAGCCTATTCCAACATCAAATTCAACGTTAGTCAATTCGCCGCTGCAAATTTTCATATTTCCCGAGCAATCAATCTCCCCAGCATAGGTGACCACGAGCGATTGCGCGATAAATTCACCACCAACGTCCATTTCAAGTTCACGGGTCGTAAGCGACTCAATTTCCGTCTTTCCGCCGTCGATTTCAAGATCCACTTTTTCAAATTCAAAGCCCGTTGGCACGGTGATTTTTAAGAACGCTTTCGAGGTGTAAATCCCCACCTTATTCGTCTGCTCCACCGTTAATTTTCCGTTTTGAGTGCTAACTTCCAAATACTTCAAATTACTCTCAACCGAAAACGCCTCGCCCTCTTCAAGAGTAAATTGCGGCGCACCAACGTCCACCGAAAGTTCAGTAATCGTTTCTTCTACGCCGTAGCGTTTGCTTTCCTGTAAAACGCCCGTCGCGCCGATAATGAGTAGCACCACGACAGCAATACCGGCAAGAGCCAGCACCACACCCGTCACTATCAATGCAATTTGCCATTTTTTCATAATTTTTTCCTCCTACAATAATTTCTTTAATAAATCGTCCCTGCTTTCAAACGATAAATCGACGGGCGGTATATCGAGCGCCGTTTTACAACCGTAAACGCCTTTGGCGTTTAACTTATACGCAGCGCGCGCGTACGCAACGAGCACGGAAGACGTGAATTCAGCGTTTGAATCTAGTTTCAACGCGTATTCTACCGTGTGATTGTTTTCGCCATTCATCCCCGTTTTACCGCTACGAATTACCACACCACCGTGGGGTAAACCCGCGTGTTTTTCGTTTAATTCTTGTTGCGAAATGAAATGCACGGTAGTATCGTATTCGTCGAAATAGTTAGGCATAGACTTGATTTCACGCTCCACCTTTTCGGCGTCTGCCCCGTCTTTGAGCACCACGAAACACTCTCTCTTATGCTTTTGGCGGGTAGTAAGTTCGGGATTTTCGCCCCTTCTTACCGCCGCAAGCGCTTCTTCTACGGGGATCGTATATTGTTTGCCGTCCGCCACGCCTTCTACCCGACGGATAGCATCCGAATGACCTTGACTAACCCCTTTTCCCCAAAAAGTATAGGTTTGCCCCTTAGGCAAAAAGCATTCGCTATAAAGGCGGGCAATCGAGAACGCACCAGGATCCCAACCGACGGAAACCACCGCCGTTTTCCCCGCTTGGGCGGCGGCTTTTTCCACCGCTTGCACGTGTTCCGGGATACGAGCGTGCGTGTCAAAACTGTCCACTACGCAAATCGTTTTCCCCAAATTCGGCGTTTGTACGGGCAAATCCGTGGACGAACCGCCACAAAGAATCATTACGTCGATTTTATCCGCAAAGTTCGCGGCGTCCGCCGCTGCGTACACAGGCAAGCCCGTGAGCGTTTTCACCGATTTCGGATCACGGCGCGTGAACACGCAAACCGCTTGCATATCGGGTTGGTTTTGCAGGGCAAGTTCTACCCCTTTTCCAAGATTTCCATAACCGAAAATCCCAACGCGAATACTCATTTTCTTTTCTCCTTATTTTTAGTGATGAACAATAAATACCCGTCGCCGTCGTGTAAAAACCGCGGCGGCGGGTTCTTTTTTAGTACATTTCAACGTATGCGTCGCGCTCTGCACCAACGG
>JAFTHR010000052.1 GCA_017457345.1 Clostridia bacterium
CCTTGATGCGTTTCGCCGTCTGAGCCGGAAATCCCTGCTCTATCAATACAAAAAGTGACGGGCAAATCTTGTGCGCAAACGTCGTGAATAATCTCGTCGAACGCGCGTTGCAAGAAGGTAGAATAAATAGCATAGTAAGGTTTCAATCCAGCCGAAGCCATAGAAGCACACAAAACCGCGGCGTTTTCTTCGCAAATTCCCACGTCGAACGCACGTTCAGGGTATTGCTCGAAGAAAGGATTAATTCCTAAAGGACTAGTCATAGCCGCCGAAACGACGGCAATTTTTTTATTTTTTTCGGCTAAACCGCAAAGGGTTTTGCCGAGCACTTCTCCGTATTCTCGCTCTTGAATACTCCCTACGGGCGGTACGCCGTGCGTGGAACAAGGATCTTCTTCGCAGAACTCGTATCCTTTCCCCTTTTTCGTGGAAATATGCAATAATACGGACTGCGTTTTTAAAAGTTCTTTCGCTTCCGTGCAGGCTTCGATCATCTCATCCACGTCGTTGCCGTTTTTCACGCCCATATAGGTAAGACCGAAACTCTCTAAAAGTTCTATACCGCGTGCACGATCCGTAGAGCGCAAACTTTGCAAAATATCGTACATTCCGCCTACGGTGGGCGCAATAGACATACCGTTGTCGTTCAAAACGATTAATATCTTGGTATTCAATACCTTTAAACTTGTAAGAGCCTCGAAAACGAGCCCGTTATTAAACGATCCGTCCCCGATATAGGCAATTACGCTATGGTTTTCACCGCTTAAATCACGAGCCTTTGCAATACCGAGCGCTGCGGAAACGCTCGTTCCTGCGTGCCCGGTATCGTAGCAATCGAACACGCTTTCGTTGCGTTTAGGGAAGCCTGAAATCCCGTCTTTCTTGCGCAACGAGTGGAAGTTATCGTATCGACCGGAGAGCAATTTATAGGGATAGCATTGATGCCCCACGTCGAAAACGATTTTATCGCTGGGAAAATCGAACACGTAAAAGAGCGCAACGGTAGATTCTACCGCGCCAAGGTTAGAAGAAAGATGCCCGCCGTTTTCTTGAACCGTGTTATAAATAACGCTACGGATCTCGTCGCAAAGCACGTTTAATTCACTTTTTGTGCACCCCTTTACTTTTTCGGGGCAAACTTCTTTCAACATATACGCTCCTTAATTTGCGTTTTTCGAGAGTAATTATTTACTGCGATTGCGCACCATTGCAACAAAATCGCGAAGGAAGGAAAGGTCTTTTTTCACCCCGTCTAACACGGCGTTGCAACGGTCGGCGCATACGTCTGCTTGCACTCTTGCACCGTCTAACGAATAAAAACGGATAGACGTGAGTTTGTCTTCTCGTTCGTCTTTTCCGATCGTCTTTCCAAGCGCCGTAAAATCCCCCGTCACGTCCAAAATATCGTCGGTAATTTGGAACAATCGACCAAGCGTGACGGCGTATTCGCGAAGTTGATAATAATACTCGTTCCCCGAGAGCACCGAAGGTACTGCCACGGCGGCGAGAATTAATTTGCCCGTTTTATTTTCTTGGATATAAAGCAAATCTTTTTCTTTTGCATTCTCCAAGTTCTTTTCAAAGAGCAAATCTGCCGATTGCCCTGCGATCATCCCGTCAATCCCTGCACATTCGCATAAAATCGACGACGCAAGCACTTCGTCTTGCCCTTTAAAGCACTCTTTCAAACATAACCCAAAGGCGGTGTTTAAAAGCGCGTCTCCTGCCAAAACGGCATTTCCTTCCCCAAAAACTTTATGATTTGAAGGCTTACCGCGGCGAAAATCGTCGTTATCCATTGCAGGTAAATCGTCGTGCACCAAAGAATAGGTATGAATCATCTCAAGGGCAAGCGCAAACGGCAACACGCGGGATTCTTCTACTCCGAACGCTTCCGCCGTTGCGAGCATTAAAACCGGACGGATTCGTTTTCCGCCGTTTTGCAAGGAATACGCCATGCTCTCGCCAAGGACGGCGGGCGTGGTTTTCAGTTCCTCAAGATATTCTTGCATAAACCGTTCAAAACGGGTTTGCAATCTTTGGTATTCAGCCTTAAAATCGTACATATAAGGGAAACTCCGTTATTTTTTTGCCGCGTCTAAAGTATTTTGCATAAGCATAGCAATCGTCATAGGACCAACGCCGCCGGGTACGGGGGTAATGAGAGAAACTTTGTCTTTTACCGCATCAAAATCTACGTCACCGCACATTTTGCCGTTTTCGTCGCGATTGATACCCACGTCAACGACCACCGCACCGTCTTTCACCATATCGGCAGTCACGAATTTCGCTCTACCGATAGCAACTACGAGTACGTCTGCATTGCGGCAAATCTCTTTTAAATTAACCGTTTTACTGTGGCAAACCGTCACCGTTGCGTTTGCATTTAAAAGCAAAAGCGCCATGGGCTTGCCCACCGTATCGCTACGGCCCAAAACAACGGCGTTTTTACCCGTTAAATCCACCCCTTCTCTCTCTAAGAGTTTCATTACTCCAAGCGGCGTGCAAGCAACAGTACCCGGTTTATTTAATACAAGATTACCAAGGTGCTCTGCCGAGAAACCGTCTACGTCTTTTTGCGGGGGGATTTTTTTCATTGCCGCTTCGGCATTGAACTTTTTCGGTAAAGGTAATTGCAATAAAACGCCCGTCACTTTATCGTCGTTTGCCAACGTTTCCAACAACTCTTCAAGTTGTTCTTGAGTTGCCGTTTCGGGCAACGTGTAAGAATAGGAAATAATACCCGTTTCTTCGCATGCGCGAATTTTGTTGCGAACGTAAATCTGCGAAGCAGGATCCGTACCCACGAGCACTACTGCAAGCGCAGGCTTTTCTTCAAGTTTTTCAACAGTTTCTTTAATTTGCGCGCGAATAGATGCCGCGCAAGCCTTTCCGTCAATCAGTTTCATAATCGTTCTCCTTCACCGAATTTCGGTTTCTTTCGTTGCTTATTTGTTGATAACCCCGGCGAGCACACCGTTTACAAAGTCTGCACTCGTTTCCGTAGAATATCTTCTTGCAAGCCCCGCCGCTTCCGATACGGATACCACGGGCGGAATATCTTCGAAATACGAAATCTCCGCCATTGCAATAAGAAGTACGCTTTTATCCATAGGGTTGATGCGGTTTTCTTTATAATGGTGGCAAGCCTGTTCAATGCCTTCTAACAATTCTTTTCTATTTTCTTCCACCGTGGAAAGCAGTTTCTCTGCAAAGGAAACGTCTTCTTTTTCCAAGTTAAACTGCTTATAGATCTTCATTTTAAAATCGGCGCTACACTCGTTTCCAAAGTGTTGCGAA
>JAFTHR010000053.1 GCA_017457345.1 Clostridia bacterium
AATCGTGTCGCTGTAAAGGGAGAACGGAGACTTAATCCCGGCGTTCATTACGTTGCCTTTATAAATTTTCAGTTTAACGTCACCCGTCACCGTCTTTTGCGTTTCGTTTACGAACGCCGTCAACGCTTCACGCAAAGGGGTGAACCATTGCCCGTCGTATACCATTTCACCGAACTTAATTGCGATCATTTGCTTATAGTGCATGGTTGCCTTATCCAAGCAAATGGATTCAAGGAGTTCATGCGCCGTGTAAAGGATCGTACCACCGGGAGTTTCGTATACCCCACGCGATTTCATACCTACCAAACGGTTTTCTACCATATCGCAATGCCCAACGCCGTTTTCACCGCCGATTTTGTTGAGTTTTGCAACGAGAGAAACACTATCCATTTCCACACCGTCGATTGCCGTGGGAACGCCTTTTTCAAAGTGAATCGTCACGTACGTAGGTTTATCGGGCGCAGCCCAAGGCGATACGCCGAGTTCGCAAATCTTATCGTAATCGGGTTCGTTTGCGGGATCTTCAAGGTCCAACCCTTCGTGAGATAAGTGCCAAAGGTTCTTATCCTTCGAATAGTTCGTTTCACGCGTAATTTTTAAAGGAATATCGTGCGCTTCTGCGTACGCAATTTCTTCTTCACGGCTCTTGATATCCCAAATACGCCAAGGAGCGATAATTTTCATTTCAGGTGCGAACGCCTTGATCGTAAGTTCAAAACGAACTTGGTCGGTCCCCTTACCCGTACAACCGTGGCAGATAGCATCCGCGCCTTCTTTTTGCGCGATTTCCACAATTCTCTTTGCAATAACGGGACGAGCGAACGACGTACCGAGCAAGTATTTGTTTTCGTACAACGCACCTGCTTGCATGGTGGGATAGATGTATTCTTCAATAAACTCTTTCTTTAAATCAAGGATATAGAGTTTCGAAGCACCCGTCTTAATCGCCATTTCTTCCAACCCTTCAAGTTCGGATTCTTGACCAACGTCGGCAGAAACCGCAATTACTTCAGGATTGCCGTAATTTTCTTTCAGCCAAGGAATGATGATCGAGGTATCCAAACCACCTGAATACGCAAGGACTACTTTTTTTACCGTTTCGTTTTGTTTCATATTATTTTTCTCCGTTTCCGTTTATTTTTTTCTTGTTCCGCTCTCAACGCGGTGTTCTACGTTATTATACAATTCTTTTTATTCGCCGTCAAGTATTTTCAAGTGCTTTTTTCTAATTTTTATAAGTTTTTTTAAGAATTATTCATAATTTTATGCAGTTTTTTGTGATTATTATGCATAAATGTATAAAACGTTGTATATATTCATTTTTTATTCATCAAAGCGGATTTCAGCGGACGCGACCACTTCCCCCGTGCCGTTTACGCCTTGCACCAAAAACTCGCCGTTTCCAAGCGGTTTACGATAGAAAAAGAGTTCGTCTCCTTCTCGGCATTGGCGCACGTAAACGATAGCAAATTCTTTCAGTTTTGCCTTGGAGAGTTCTTCTACGGAGAAACAGTTGAAGCAATAATCGGCGTAGCGCGTGTTATTCACGTGCATATAATGATCGTATTCGGAGTTTGCCACCGTCATTTTGAACCGCAATTCGCCTTCGCTCAGATCAAATTTTGCAATCTTCCAATTCTCCACTTCGAGCGCACGCGCCGTATTATAGGTAGAATAATCTTGATTGTCTACTACTTTAGAAGAAAGAAGTCTGCCACTCTTTAAGTCAATTAAGCACCAGCGGGATGCGGCGTTTACTGCAACTTCGCCGTTTTCACCAAGTACTTGATATTGCCGCTCACACGCCGCAAAAGAAGGCACTAACGGCCAGGTACGGGCGTGGAACGTTTCGCCTAGACGAATGGGGCGTTCAAATCTGCAACGGGTTGCCGAAACGATAAAACCGTAGTTTCTCGGCTTTAAAAAGGCATCCCCTAAATTCAACTCTTCCGCCGAAGAACACGCCACTTCTTATAGAACTGCAAGGTATTCGGATGCCTTTAATTCGTCCTTAAAATCTACGTCGCAGTATTTCGCTTTAAAGGTTAAAGTATGCGTATATGCTTTCATCATAAGGGTATTATACCCTTTCCAAAGGAAAAAGTCAAACTTTGAAGGGGTTTTTCCGCGTTTTTTCAGGGAAAACGACGAAAAAATTATGCAAGACCGTTGACTTATACGCTTATTTGTGATATAATACTTTACGTGATATAAAGACACCGAAAGTACCGGATTTTTTCGATACTTTGCGTGGCATAAACAGTAAACAAACGAAATACTTTAAGGAGTGGCACTATGGACGAAACGAAAACGTTTGATTCTTACGACGGCGCAATGAGCAGCGGCGACGATCAATCTATCGGCATCAGCGCCGATTTGATTCGCGGACACATTAACACCATCATTTTGCGCAGTTTATACGAAGAGGACAAGTACGGCTACGACATTATTAGCGATATTGAGAAAAAGAGCGGCGGGCAGTATTCTTTAAAACAGCCCACCCTTTAT
>JAFTHR010000054.1 GCA_017457345.1 Clostridia bacterium
CGAAAGACGTGTACAAAGAAACGGGCTCGCGTTTTGCAAAACTTGTGGTAGACGAAACCATTCATGGTACGGGTAGTTATGAGACTACAACGTTAACTACGTCTGGTAGAGGGATTAAGATCCCGTTCGGTTGTGGTGGTTCGGATATTGAATATAAGGTTGTAAATCCTTACGATCCTGCGCTTACGGCAACTACGCTTGATACCATTCCCGAAAACCAAGTGTTGCTTTCGAACGTGATAGACGTTCGCAGCGAAGGTTGGGAACATTACGAACTTGAAACGGCGTTTGGTGTTCCTGAAGATCGTTTGACCTTTGAAACGGATAAATACGATTCGTTCCCGAAAGTGAGCGCGGCGTATATCTTCAACGGCGATAGCACGATTAACGTGGACGTTAACACGCTTACCGTAAAAACGGCAACGCCGGGCGGTGGTGGAAACGTAAGAAACAAAGATCGTTCCGTGTTCTGGGTTCCTATGGATAGTAGCGGTGAGTTGATCAATAAAACGTTCGTAACCAGCATTGAAGGCTATCCCGTCACAGGGTATACGGCTCCAAGCGTAGGTGGGATAAACGAAACTCTTCGGGTAGCGTTTGAGTATAGAGATTACTTAGACGAAAACGGCAATGCCACGAACGAAGAGATGATTCACGTGTTGGGTGCTGCGCCCATTGAAACGGTCACGCACGAAATCAACACGGCGCTCGAATTGCAAGGCTGGCTCAACATTGCAAAGTACTACGGCTCGGTTAGGGCAACAGGCAACGCTAATATCCCTTATCCCGTTTGGGACGGATACTTCGTGCTCGGCAACGATATCGATATGGACGGCTTGCGTTATAACGGTACGCTTACGATAAACGAATCGACGGGTGAAGTGGTTGAATATCCACAAGGGCTCCAGAAACCGATTATGTGGGCGACTTTGGCTGAAAGCACCACGTATAACGGTGTGACGCAAGAATTGTATAAATTCAGCGGCGCACCTGCTTGGCACAGAGCAGACTATATGGGCTTTACCGGCACGTTCGACGGGAAGCAACAAGCAATTTATAACTACGACTCGGCTCAAGTTATCGCCGGTGGCTTTATCGGCTTATTGAACGCAAGCGGTAAGATTCGCAATTTGAGTTTTGTGAATAGCTATTTCGGTGGTGCGAGCGGTTTCTTAACGCACACCACTTGTGGTACGATCGATAACGTGTATATCCACCTTTTTGGAACTTCCATTGGTGGCTTATCGAACCCTTCGGGTGTCTTATTCGCGGCAGACAAAACGGAGTATTACAGCAACGGTACTACAAACGGCACGATCGGTACGATTCAGAACGGTGGTATGACCGGTGGTAAAATCAGCTACGTGTTCATCAACGCAATGGCATCTGACATCCGCTACGATTATTATAAAACCATGGCTACGGAGTCGGGTTCTGCAGTTGCATCCGTTACCACCTATAACGCCTTTGCAATCGGTGGGAATATGAGCGCCGGTACGCTTTCGAACGTGTACATGGCTGGTGGGTACGGCCCTTCCTTCGAAAGTGCTTGGGGTAGACCTGGTAACGATGCGAACGATACCACGCGTTGGAGAGATGCTAGCGGCAACTGGATCAATATGGGTCCTATTAACGGTACGGGCTACGGTGCGGCGATTATCGGTAGCCGCAGATTAAAAGGTAGCATAGGTACGGGTACGATTACAAACGTAGACTATATCTCTGCCCCGCTTTCGTTCTTTGACGGCTTATACTATAGTGGATTTGATTTCAGTACCTTTGAGAATACGCAAGGCGGCGCAGGTTATAAAGGTATTTTCATCCATAAAGCGGATAACGGTTTGGCGCATGGCGTGTACTTCCCCGGTGAATCGAACGGCGTGATTCCAGACGATTTACACTTCAAGCTTACGAGTACTAAGGCATTGGCTCGCCAAGTAGACGGTGACGGCGACTACGACGTGACGGATAAGTACCTTGCAAACTTGTACGCATATCGCCGTTGGAAAGGCTACACAAACTACACAAGCAACTACTCTTCGTTCTGGACGACGGATAGATGCGGTGTGCCCGTTCCTAAGGGGAACGCAAAGCGTTGGATGGACTGGCGTATTGCGGCGCACTACCTTGTGCATACAAACTGTAATTGTACGGACGGCCATGACCCGATCGCATAAGTTTACGGAAGTTTTAAATTTCAAAAAAGTTCAAAAAAATTAAGCGTTCTCGCCTTTATTTAGGGGAAGGCGCGGGCGGAGAAAAAGTGATAGGAGAAATAAAATGAGAAAGAAAACGATTAGAGTTTTGCTTGCGGCACTTTCGGCGTCGCTCGTGTTCTCGGCAGCAACTGCTTGTGCAGGTAGCGAAGATGATGGTAAGTCGAGCAGCAGTTCCACGAATCAATCGTCGAAGAGCAGTTCTAAAAAGAGCAGTTCTAAAAAGAGCAGTTCTAAATCGAGTTCGTCTATCCCTCCCGCACCTGAAACGCCTCCCGCAGCGGAGCCGTCTTTAGAAGTGGAAAGAGTAGGGTTATCGGATTCGAAACTTGACCTTGATAAATACGAGTATTACGATTTGTCCGTAATTCTTAACGACGGTGCCAACGATTTAAGCGAACTCCCGGAAGAGACCGTGATTTCTTGGGCAACGACCGATTCGAGTATTGCAACCGTTGATTCTAACGGCCGTGTGACTGCCGTTGCAGAAGGGTCTGCCGTTATCGGCGTCACCATTGAAAATAAAACGGCGTATTGTACCGTTACGGTTGTAGATAGAGGGATGGCGGCTACGCTTGAACTTGAAAACGTGGAAGAATCCAAAGGCGTTGGTATCTCCAACGGCGATACGTTTAAAGCGGAAGTTGGCGTATATTTCAAGGGCAATCACGTTCTTCAAGCGGTCGATCTTGCATGGACGGCAAGTGAAGACGGTATTGTTGAAATTACTCCCGCTGCCGATTGTTTGAGTGCCGAAATTAAAGGCGTTGCACTCGGTCAAACCACTATCCAAGTGCTTGGTACCGTGTTCGGTACGCCCGTTATTAAAGAGTTTAAAGTGAACGTTGTAGACGCGTCCGTTCAAATCGACGTGAGCAACCTTCTTGATTTGTCTGATTACGTTTCGGCTACCCAAGGCGGTTATAACGTTGCGCTTAACCTTGGTACGGAAGGCGTGCCTTCGGTGACGCCCGTGCTTGTGTATAAGAACAATAACGTGGTGGATTCGAGCAAGACGTTTACCTGGGCTTCGGATAGCGAGGCAATTGCTACCGTTTCTTCAACGGGTAAGATTACCGCAAAAGGCGTTGGTGAAACCACCGTTACGGCTACTTGCGGCGAATACTCTGTATCGTTCTTCATTAAAGTTGAAAAAACGTTCTCGGCAGATTTAGGTGACTTGTACTTCGAACTTGCCGGCGGGGCGCACATCTTTGAATTGCCTGCTGCCCTTCAAGCATACGGCAACCTTACCAAGATTGAAATTACCAACACTTCGAATACTGCTTCGCAAGTGCTTGCGAATTACGATACGGCAGGCCACATAGTGACGCTTGACACCGCTACCATTAGCGCGAATATCGCAATGGGTGTGAACGCGGCGTACTTCTCGTTCGATACGGGCAACAGTATTTCCTTGGACGTTAAGGTTTGTACCAAAGCAATCCGCACCAAGAGCGATCTTATCAACTGGTCGAACTACGCAACGTGGGCAAGTGGTCAAAAATATACGGGTTACTTCTATCTTGCGAACAACATTTCGTTCAACGATAAGTATCAAGCGCCGTATATTTGGAATAGAAACTTAAACCTTTCCGGTGAGACCGGCAACGGCTTCAACGGCTGGTTCGACGGTCAAGGCTACAATATCGAAGGTCTTGAAATGTCGTACGATTACGGTGGCGGGCTCGTAGGCGTACTTGCGAAGGGCGCAACCGTTAAGAACATTTCGTTCACCAACGCCGTACATTACGGTTCGTGCGGCTTTATCGCTTCGGGTGGCGACGGTATTATGCAAAACATCTATATCCACGCGAAAGAACAACGCGTTGGGGATAGCACGATTAACCCGAGTGGCTTCTTCTACGGCAAACAACCTGAATCGAACGCAGCGGTTATCAACTGCTTCTTGCAAATCGATTATTTGAACACCACGCCTGGTTACTGGGCAGATAGCACGGGTGGTATGGGCGCAACCCAAACGATCGGCGGTACGTTCGGTGCGAACACCTTACAAGGCGTTTACTCGGTTGGCGGCAACTACAGCAACCCGACGGTGGCGTCCGTTGCAGCGGGTGCTACGAATACGGCAGGTACTTCCGGTGCGTATGCAAGCTACGCGGCACTCAAGAGCGCAGGCGTAGACTTCACGGGTTGGATTAACGAATTCTGGTCGGTGAAGAACGGACTTCCTTATCCGAAGAACCTTCCCGATCCCGTAAGCGCTGGCGGCTATGCAGACAGTATGTCGGCAGTAGCAGGCGGCACTATGAACGACTTCAAGAACCTTCCTTTGGATACGTATATCGAAGTGGAAGGCGGTACGGCTGGTGCAACCCTTTCGAATGGTGTGATTACCGTTAATTCGAGTGCGATTGCAGGCACGTCGTTCAAGATCAACGTGTTCTCCGTATACTCGCCCGATCCCGTTGACCAAATTACGGTGACGATTGTAGACAACATCCAAACGCTTACGGCTTCTAAGGTGCAATATGCGGAAATCGGTGACGAAACGAACTTCGACCTTAGCGAATTATCTTCGCAACTTTCCGGTGCGGAATTCCGTGGCATTACCGTTAACGGTCAATCGGCAACGAGTTCGTTCACTTCGCTCAGCGAAATTGGCCTTGATGCAACGCCGTTTAGCAGTCAAAAACTTGGTAGCACGGTAGAGGCTATCGCATCCTTCGAAAAGGATACGGGTAGCGGAAAGGCTATCTATCAAGTGAAAGTGCCTGTAATGGTTGTCACCATGGCAATCTCGAATGCAGACGATCTCGATAGATTTATCGAAGTTTCGTATGAAGCGGATGTGCGTAATACGTACTGGGGCGGTCACTTCGTACTCACCAACAGTTTCGATTATAGCGCAAGCGTTTCTACTGGCGGTACGAATCCTGAAAACTATCGTAAGTACTATCAAACTATGGGCTACAACGAACTTGTTAGTAAGTTGGGCGAAGGTTTGTGGCAATCCGGCCGTCACGGCGGTTTCTGCGGCGTGTTCGACGGTCAAGGCTATACGATTGACAGATTGTACTTGGCTAGACGTGACGACGATATCGAAGGCGGCTTCATCGGTATGATTGCAACGGACGGCGTAGTTAAGAACGTTAAGTTCACGAACGGCTATCACGAAGGTCACGGCGGCTTCATCTGTTCCGTAGGTGAAGGTACGGTTCAAGACGTTTACGTACACCTTGTATACCAAGGCGTTGGTAACGCGCCTAACCCTTCTGGCGTAGTATATGCGAAAGACTGTATGGGTGGCGCTCGTGTAAATCGTGTAGTGATCAAGGTTGATTCGTATGATACGGCTTCTGGTCAATACTTGAGAATGATCGGTGAAGTACACGAAGGCTATGGTATCTACAACGGCGTTTACGCAATTGGCCCTAACTATGCGAATGCTTGCAACATTCTTTCGTTTGGTACGGGTGCAGACAACGTTTACGGTGCGTATGCAGATCAAGCGGCGTTCACTGCGGCGAACATTGACTTCTCGTCTTGGACGTCGACCGGATTCTGGACTCTTGATGGAAACGGCGACCCCGTTGCTCCCACGAAATAACGTTATGATGAAAAACAGCCCCGTTGGGTATGAAAACTATCCAACGGGGGTGTAATCAAACAAAACGAAAATTAGGCGGTTGTAACGGTTCGTTGCGACCGCACGATTTTATTTGCGTGAAATTTCCTATTTTTGGTAATTTCCGCGAAAGGAGAGCGTATGAAAAAATTATTGAAAGGACTGTGCATTGCCGCGCTTACTTTGTGCGCGTTCACGGCTTGCTCGGATGATGAGGACACGTTCACCATTTCTTTCGTACAAGAAGGGTACACAACCGTTGTGCTCGAAGTCTCCGCGGGCGGAACGCTCAATACGGCAAGTATTCCAGCACCTGTTCAGGATAGGGTCGGTTATACCGCAAAATGGACGAGAACGGGCTTTATAGACGTCAAGTCTAACCAGTCCGTTGGCGTTGTGTACGTACCGAATACTTATACCGTGACGTACGATTTGAACGGCGGTGCGTTTACCGACGGGTCGGCTCTTACACAAACGGTGACGTACGACGCTTCCTATACGTTAAAAACTCCCGAATGGGCGGAACATCAATTCCTGTGTTGGAAGAACGGTGAGAACACCGTTTTAACTACGGGAACTTGGAATATCACGTCAAACGTCACGCTCAAGGCAGAGTGGTTAGAAGCAAGAACGGTGGTGACGGTTGCTTTCCAACAAGACGGACAAGAAACGGTGTATCGCGAAGTGCCGATCGGCGGGTCTTTGGAGGAAAGCCAAATCCCTGCTATCGTGCCCGTGCCTGGGTACACGGTTGCGTGGGATAGAACGAGTTTTGAAAATTTAACGGATAACGTGGTGGTAAACGTTGTGCGTACACCCATTGATTATACCGTGACGTACGATTTGAACGGCGGTTCTTTCCCTGCGGGAGTAGAAAATACGCAAACGGTGACCTTTGGGTCTAACTACGCTCTTAAAATACCGTACAAACAGTTCCATACCTTCGTTGGTTGGAAGAACGGTGAAAAGTCGGTGGCGACTACGGGTACTTGGTCGATTGCAGAAAACGTTTCTTTAACGGCGGATTGGTTGAAAACGACGGATACCGTGCAAGTTGCGTTCGTGCAAGAAGGTTGCCAAACGTACTATAAAGAAGTAGCGGTGGGCGGAATGATTCCCGAACACGAGATTCCCGTTCCTGCGTCGGTGCAAGGATATACGGTCACGTGGGATAGAGCGGATTTCGAGGATTTAACGGAAAGTATTGTGGTAAACGCCGTGCTTACGCCGAAAACGTATACCATTACTTACGATTTAGTGGGCGGCGAGTTTGAAGAAGGCGTTCTGCTCACGCAAGAAGTGGCGTACAATACCGCGTACGAACTCAAAACGCCAACGCGTGAGTTCCGTCAATTCGTAGGTTGGAAATTGAACGGCATTGCCGTAGATTTAACGGGTACGTGGACGATTGCAGAAAACGTCACGTTGCAGGCGGAATGGCTGAAAACGGTGGAAACGGTACTCGTTGCGTTCGTTCAGGACGGGCAAGCGCCGATTTATCGAGAAATTGAAAAAGGCGCGTCTCTTCCTACTACTGAAATTCCCACGCCTGTGCCTGTAAAGGGGTACGACGTTTCCTGGGATAGAACGGATTTTAACAATTTGACCGATTCGGTGATCGTTGTGAATTTAAAAAAGACGCCAAAGGTTTATAGAGTTGCTTTCTATCTTGATCCCTACGTTGCAGGAAATAGCCCTGCTGCTAGTATGAACGTCACGTTCGGCAACGGGTATTCAACGGGGATTCCTTCCAAACAAGGTTATACCTTTGCAGGTTGGAAAATTATCGGCGGTACGTATAACGGTCAGTATTTGGCAAATATAAGTACGTGGGAATACGACGAAAACTTGATTGTAGAAGCCGTTTGGGAAGAAGGGGATACCGACATTTATACCCCTTGGGTCTAAACCGAGTTTAAAAGGTGAAAAACAAGCCGAGAAACGATAGGTTTCTCGGCTTGTGTATTTATTCGATTTACTATAAAACGCGCCTTTAAGGCGCGTTTTTGGCGTTTAAAGGGTTTGGGAGAGGGGAGGGTCTTCAATCAACCCTTCTTTTTTGTAAGAGAGTTTTAAAAGTAAGGGAGCAAATACCGAAGTGAGCAAAATGATAATGAACACGAACGGATATACGGAGGGGCTTACGAGCCCTGCGGAGATACCCTTATCGGTGCAGATTAAAACGACTTCCGCTCGAACCATCATACCGCAACCAACGCGGAAGGAATCCTGGTTAGAGTATTTGCAAAGTTTCCCTGCGATTGCGCAACCGCCGAGTTTGCCCAAAATTGCAACTATCACGTAGCAAATGCCGAACAACGCGAACGCGCCGCTAAACCCCGAGAAATCGAGATTGATACCGATATTCGCAAAGAAAATGGGGGAGAAGAACATATAGCCAAGAATATCCGTTTTTACTTCCACGTACGGCGTTTCTTGGAGTGTTCCGCCAAGCACGAGCCCTGCGATATACGCACCCGTGATATCGGCAACGCCGAAGATTTTTTCTGCAACGTACGAATACAAGAAACAAGCACAAACGGCAAGAATAGGCACGCGGCGGTTGTGCGGATATTTGCGTTCCATTTTATTAAAGTATTTGCGGAGCAACACACCGAGCCCGATTGCGATAACAAAGAACGCAAGGATCTTTAAAATTACGAGCCACCACTCGGCGTTATCCCACCATTCGGGCATAAAGGAAACGGCGGAAACGTGCCCCGTGGTCGTTTCGGTAAAGCCCGTAAGCACGGAAAGGATAATAATACCGATAATATCGTCGATTACGGCGGCGGCAACGATAGCCGTACCGATTTTACTATTGAGTTTACCAAGTTCTTTTAAGGTAGCAACGGTGACGGACACGGAAGTAGCCGTTAAAATTGCGCCGTAGAACAAGTGTGTTAAAATGCCTGCTTGGGGGAAGAAGAGTGCGGCAACGAGCGCACCGAGCGCCATAGGGCAGACCACGCCGAACAACGTGATAATGATAGAAGCACCGCCTGCGGATTTGAGTTCTTTCAAATCCGTACCGAGCCCCGTGGAGAACATAATGAGCACCACGCCGATCTTGGCGAATACGGACACCCACTCTTTTATATCTTCGTTAAAGAGAATGGGGGCAACGGATTCCGGGAGCACGTATTTCAAGCAACCGATCAAAACGCCGGCAACGAGCATACCGATAACGGCGGGTAAACCGATTTTATGCGCACCGAGCCCAAGCAATTTCGTCAAGCACAAAATAAGTGCAACGGGGAGCAAAATTTCAAAAGGGGACATAATAAACACCTTCTCTGGTTTCATTCAATCGAAAATTATTATACTACTTATCTTTTTTTAATGCAATTAAAAAACGACTGTTTTCGCGGGATTTTTTTAAAGGAAGGTAGAAAGGCGAAAAAAGGGAAAAGTTTTCCTTTGAAAAAACGAAAAAGGAGCGGTTTGAGTGTTGACAGAAAGTATAAAAAAAAGTATAATAGATGTTAGACTTGCGCTCGCGAAAACGCATGCGCGCAAGGGAAACATTAAGGAGCAAAAGAATTATGTATGAAATCGTCAGCAAAAAATCGCTGAACCCTACGGTGACAAAGATGGAAATTCTTGCGCCGTTCGTGGCAAAAAAAGCGTTGCCTGGTCAGTTCATTATCCTTCGCGTAGACGAAGACGGTGAACGTATTCCCCTTACCGTAGCCGATTACGATAGAGAAAAAGGCACGGTCACCATTATTTTCCAAGTAGTTGGTGCGGCAACCGAAAAATTGAACCATAAAAAAGAAGGCGAATACTTGCAGGACTTCGTTGGTCCGCTCGGCAGACCTACGCACGTAGACGGCTTGAAGAAGGTATGCGTTGTAGGCGGCGGCGTTGGTTGCGCGATCGCCCTTCCCGTGGCGAAAGCATTGCACGAACAAGGCTGTGAAGTGACGTCTATTATCGGGTTTAGAAGCAAAGATCTCGTGATTTTAGAAGACGAGTTCAAGGCGGTTTCTAAGAATTTTTATATGATGACGGACGACGGTTCGTATGGTCGTCAAGGCAACGTGTGCGTACCTTTGAACGAAATGCTCGGCGCGGGCGAAACGTTCGACGAAGTAATTACGATAGGTCCCCTTATTATGATGAAATTTGTTTGCGCGGCAACCAAACCTTTTGGCGTGAAAACGATTGCGAGCATGAACCCGATTATGATCGACGGTACGGGTATGTGCGGCGGTTGCAGATTGACCGTAGGCGGCAAAATGAAATTTGCTTGCGTAGACGGTCCTGAATTCGACGGACACGAAATTGACTTCGACGAAGCAATGAGCCGTTCGAGAACGTATGCGGATTTCGAAAACGAACGCCGCGAAGAAACCTGCAACCTGTTCAAAAAGGAGGTACAATAAAATGGCAAAGTTCAATATGTGCCCTTTGAAAAACCCTATGCCTTCGCAAGATCCCGAAGTTCGCAACAAGAATTTTAGCGAAGTTGCGCTCGGTTATACCGCAGAAGCGGCAATCGACGAAGCAAAGCGTTGTTTAAATTGTAAAAATCGTCCTTGCGTGGCGGGTTGCCCCGTAAATATCGACATTCCCGCATTCATTACGAAAGTGGCGGAAGGGGAATTTGAAGCGGCTTACCAAATTATCGCAAAGGACTCCGCGCTTCCTGCAGTTTGCGGGCGTGTATGCCCCCAAGAAACGCAATGCGAAGGGAAGTGTACTCGTGGCATTAAAGCAGGTTGTGAAGCGGTTGGTATCGGTCGATTAGAGCGTTTCGTTGCCGACTGGCATAACGCAAACGTGACCGAAAAACCCGTACCTGCTCCCTCTAACGGTCATAAAGTGGCGATCGTAGGTTCTGGCCCTGCGGGGCTTACCTGTGCCGGTGATTTGGCGCGTATGGGCTACGACGTGACGGTGTACGAAGCGTTGCACGTTGCAGGCGGCGTGCTTGTGTACGGCATTCCCGAATTCCGTTTGCCCAAAGCGATCGTGCAAAAGGAAGTGGACAACTTAAAAGCGCTTGGCGTAAAAATAGAAACGAATATGGTTATCGGTAGAGTAATCACTATCGAAGAACTCAAAAACGAATACGGGTACGACGCGGTATTTATCGGCTCTGGTGCAGGCTTGCCCAAGTTTATGAATATCCCCGGCGAAAGTTTGAAAGGGGTGTATTCGGCAAACGAATTCCTTACCCGTTCGAACTTGATGAAGGCGTATAGAACGGATAGCCAAACGCCCATCCAACACGGCAAATGCGTGGCGGTCGTAGGCGGCGGCAACGTGGCAATGGACGCGGCAAGAACGGCAAAACGTTTGGGCGCGGAAGTGCACATTATCTATCGCCGTGGCGAAGAAGAATTGCCGGCTCGTCGCGAAGAGATCGAGCACGCAAAAGAAGAAGGCATTATTTTCGATTTGTTAACCAATCCCACCAAGATTTTGCCTACTCCGATCGATAATCCTAGAGATCCTGCCTACGGTTGGGTAAACGGCATTGAATGTATCCGTATGGAACTTGGTGAACCGGACGAAAGCGGACGTCGTTCGCCGAAAGAAGTGGCGGGTAGCGAATTCGTAATTCCCGTGGATTGCGTAATTATGTCGCTTGGTACTTCTCCTAACCCCTTGCTCAAAGCAACTACGCCTGGGTTAGAAACGTTAAAGCGGGGTGAAATTGCCGTAGACGAAGTGGGCAAAACTTCGATTGAAGGCGTGTACTGCGGCGGTGACGCGGCTACGGGCGCGGCAACCGTTATCAAGGCAATGGGTGCAGGCAAAGTTGCTGCGAAGGCAATCGACGAATACATCCGTTCGAAATAACGTTAAAAGAGAAAAGCGAAAAACGATTTCGCTTTTCTTTTTGTTTATAATTACGGTTGACTTATGGGCGCAATAATGCTAAAATGTAGGTATTATGGAAAAGACGGAAAAGAAAGAAAAAGCAAAACAATTTCTTGAAAAAATAAAGAACGGGATCGTGCGTGCCGCGCGCGCGGCTTGGGGATTCGTGAAACCGAATTACCCCGTGTTCGTTGCGCACCTTATCGTGCTGGCTATTTACCTGTTTATGCTCGTATCGTACAACGTTTACCCGTTCGGCGATAAATCGCAAACGGTGGCAAGTTACGACTTGTCCGCACAGATTTGCCCGTTTATCGAGCATTTATTCGACGTGTTGGCTGGTAGATCGTCTCTTTTTTACTCTTATTCACTTGCGGGCGGGGTAGACGTGTTCGGTACGTTTATGTACTTTTTCGTTAGCCCGTTCAGCGTGTTGTTCTTAATGTTCGGCGAAGGGATGGTGGCACATACCGCGCCGTTCGTAATGATGTGTAAACTTTCGGCGATCGCCGTGGCGGGCGCTTGGTTTGCGCAAAGATTGTTTAAAGGGATTCCCCGTTTTATTTGTACTGCCGTAGGCGTTTTGTACGCCTTCTGCGGCTATACCTTTGTGAGCAATACCTACATCAACTGGATGGACTTAATGATCTACGCGCCGTTTTGCGTGTACGCGTTCCGTAGGTTTGTGCAAACGGGTAAATTTTTAGCCTTTTCTATTTTGGTTTCGGTTTGCATTTACACTTGTTTTTCGCTCGTTAGTTTTTCCTTGCTTACCGTTTTCCCCGCGCTCGTATGCTACGGGCTCATCTGTGTGGAAAAAGGCAAAAAACACCGCTTTATTGCGGATTTGTGTTTGTCGTTCGTAATCGCCGTACTGATCGCGTTGCCGATTATGGTTCCTTCGCTGGTTTCGTTTATGGGCAGTGCGCGCGGCGGCGACTTGTTCCAAAACTTGATGTGGGGGCTTAGTGACGACGGCACGTTTAACCACGAGAGTTTCGTGGAATGGTGGAAAGGCGGCTTTAACGAAAAGTGGAGTTATCTCCTTAGTGATTGCGTGTTCTTAGTTTTGACGATCGCCTATTTCTTTAAAAGCCGTTTAAAAACGCCGATTTCCAAGTTTATGTTAATTTCCGCCGTACTCACCTTGCTTCCCACGGTGGTAGACGAAAGTATGAACTTGCTCAATATGGGCTCGTATATGTGCTATGCCCTTCGTTTCGGCTTTTTGAACGTACTCTTCTTTATGGGCGGCGCGTGTTTGTTCTTAGAAGATTTCTGTTACGAGTTTAATCACGCATACGACGGCGAGGCGCTCCCCGCTATTCCCAAGGAAACGGCGAAAAACACTTCTGTTTTGGCTGATATTTTAAGTTTCGTGAAAAAGTATTACGGGCATATTGCGTGCGTTCTCGCGGCGATTTTCGCCGTGGTGTTTCTCTACTGGTTCTTGGGTACGGATATGCATATCTATTTTTGGGATCGGTACGAGAATGTGGAATTCGATCCTGCGGCGTTCGTGCATACCTACGGCGGTTTGCCCACGATCCTAGTCATCTTTGCCGTTGTGGCGCTCGTGGTGTTCGTGCTGGGGCTTTTCGTGGTGACGAAAAAAGTGGGATTGCGTTTTGCGGCAATTTGCCTTTGCGCCGTCCTTTCCGTGCAAATGGTGTTCAACGGGGAACTTTTAGTGCGTGGGAACGTTGGAACGCAACATACCGATCTTAAAAACTATACCGAACTTTGCGATATTGCCGCGGGCGGCGGGTATTATAGAAGCACCGAGCCCGTTTCCGGCAGAGAAACGCTTAGTAAAATCACGCGAAATAGCGAGTATTTCCGCGTGAAGGACTATGATAACCGCGTGAATAACAACGCGCCGTTCCAAACGAACGCGGCGTCTATGAGCGTGTTCTCGTCTATGATCGACGAGAGTAATTTCAAGATAGCCACCTTGTTCCGTTGCGATACGAACGCGGCGAACTTAACTTCTTCGAGCGGCGGTAGTTTCGTGGGGGATGCCTTCTTTGGCTATCAGTACGTGGTTGTGCCGCAAGATAAAACGGAAGAGATTATGGAGCGCGGCAAGTATTACTACGTCCCCGTGGAATACGAAAAGGACGGAGAAGTTGTGGTGGCGGAAAACGAGCAGTTCCGCTTATACTACAATAAAACTGCGTGGCCGCTCGCGTATCCCGTGCAAGGCGGTGAATTCCATTTCAGCAGAGAAAACACCCAAGAGAATTCGAAATCGAATATGGTAGAATTCGTTCGGTACGTGACGGGCACGCATTACGCTTCGGTTTCGCCGTTAGACGCCGAAACGATTGCACGCCAACTGAGCGAGCGCGCGGCGGAAATTACGGTAGGGCAGGGCAAGATTTCCGCGCACGTAGAAAGCGCGGCTGAGGGGGAAAACCTGCTAATGAGTTTCATTGCCACAAAGGGGTATAAAGCCTACGTAAACGGCAAAGAAGTGGAACTTGTAGCAAACGACTTAGATCTAATCGTTGTGCCGTTAGAAGAGGGCGAAAACGAGATAGAACTGATATACACGTCGCCTTATCCCAAGTACGTAGCGCTGACCACGGCGGGCACGATAGCGCTTTTAGTAGCGGCGTGGTTCGTGGTGAAAAAGACCAAGTTTATGGAAAAATGCGCACCGGTGATTTCGTGGTGTGGGATTGCGCTTGGAGCAGGGGTAGTAGGATTTTTCTTCTTAATGCCGTTTGGGCTTTGGTGTTGGAAGTTAATCAGGTTATTTTTCCCGTTCTTTTTCCCTGTTTAGGAATTTTTGAAAAAATAATTTTGGAAAGTGTGTAAAAACGCTTGACGAAAAAAAATAGTTTGATTATAATATGTATGCTAATTCCCGTGTGGGATAGGCATATATTGAGGCATAGCGCAGTTTGGTAGCGCGCTTGGTTAGGGACCAAGAGGTCGTGGGTTCAAGTCCCGTTGCCTCAACCAAAAATAACGGATAGCCGATAGGCTGCCCGTTATTTTTTTTATGGCAATGCAACGGGACTTGAATATAAATTTACTAATTTTAATAAAAGGGATTGAAAAAATTTTGTTTTTATGCTATAATTAATATAGGATATATTAAGTTCGTTTCTTATATAAATCAATTTGGCGGTCTAATTTTATGAAGAAATTAAGATTTTTAATTTTAACAATACTAACTTGTTTATTAGGATTATTTGCAGTGGCGTGTAACCAAACGATTGACTTTGACTACAATATTGATTTTGTGGTTGATGGTGAAGTGATTGCAACCATTGGAACGAATGGCGATAAAATCGCTATGCCTCAAAATCCCACGAAAGAAGATTATACCTTTGACGGTTGGTATTGGGATGAAGGCGAATGGAACGACGAGTTTACGCTCAATTCCATTTTAGATCAACCATTACAGGACGAAAACCATTATAAGGTGTATGCGAAATGGAAATCGTCTGTCTATTATACAGTAATATTTTATTACAGGGGCGAAGAAATTACGCAACAAATTAAATACGGCGAACCGACTTCTTTGCGCCTAAACACTTTTGAGTATGATGATGAGGATTATGTGTTTAACGGTTGGTCGGATGGAGATAATGAATATCAAGACGGCGAAACGGTACTCAATCTTTGCGAGGTCGGAGAAAAAATCCGTCTGTCGGCTAAATGGAAATATATTCCGAATTATGGTAGCTATACAATAAAGTATTATCCCAATGGTGGTGCAGGCGAACCCGTTACGCAAATGGTCGCTAATAGGAGCGGAACTCTTTTATTGGAGAACCCCTTTACCACACCCGAATATAAAGTTTTTGATTGTTGGAGCACGACGGAAAGCGATTGGGGGTTTAACTATCAAGCTGGAGAAGAAGCGCCGTTTGAAAGCAACGGCTACGAGTTGAAATTATATGCAAGATGGAAATGGGCGGACAACGTTGTCGTCGTCGCTCCCGTTTCAATGGATTGGGTGTCATATGAGGGAAATACGAAAGGACGCGTTTTCGTTTTGGAAAAAGACGTTTATTGGCATTATCCTATCGGCACGCCTGAAAAGCCTTTCGAGGGTTTGTTCTTAGGGAACGGATACACGATAGATTGTTCTGAGGTGCGTGAAACGAAATCTTCGCAGGACAATAAAACCTACGGCGGTGCGTTCGGGTATATCGGCAAAAACGGCGTCGTTAAGAACGTACACATGACAGGTACCGTTTACGGCGAATGGGTGGGTAGTTTTGCTACCGTGAATTTAGGTTTGATAGAAAATTGCTCCTCTTCTGTCATTGTTAGACCTACAGAGTGGTCTTACTACAATAGGTTTGATTATACGCGAACTGCTCATGGCTTGGCTGGGCTTGTAGCGTCCCACGGCGGGGTGATTCGAAATTGCGTTTTCAATGGGAGTGTTAGAGATGTATGGAACAGTTATAATCCGGCGTCTTCTTTGAAACTTGCGGGGCTTTGTATAGAGAATAAGTATGTTGGTACGATTGAAAACTGTTTGTTTTTCGGGGAATTATCCATTGATACTTCGTACAGTGGTTCGTTAGAAAAATCGGCGGACGCCATTGCGTTCGCTTCGTATGGCGTAATGAGAAACAATTATTTTACGGAAGAATCGATGGAGATGAGTCATTGGGGGAACGCCACAAACGCAACGAGCGTGGCAAGAACACGCGTGACGGAAAAAGCTTTTTATACGGACGTACTCGGTTGGGATGAAAACGATTGGGATTTTTCGCAATTAGGCGAAACGCGCCCGTGGAGTGATTATGAATGTCCAAAACCGAAAAAAAAGGCGTAAAGGCGTTTGGGATTTTTAAAGTAAATTATAATTATGGAATACCTATTTTAGTAATTTTGTTGTTCTACCCTATAAAATCAGGGCGATTTTAGAGATTTTGTTATCCTCAACCAAAAATAACGGATAGCCGATAGGCTGCCCGTTATTTTTTTGTTTATGGCAATGCACCGGGACTTGAGGGTGGCAAGAACTCTTCTGCCGAAAAGTTGTTTTGCAAATATCGCTTAGAAATATAAAAAAGAAAAAAGAGCGAGATCGCTCTCGCTCAACATATCCCATATAAAATGGGGAGTTGCAAAGGCAACTACTAGCCGTATAAAAGCAACGAGGTGCCAAACACTTAAAAAGCATCAGCCAAGACTAAATTAGTAGTCGTTGCTAAATATAGAATAACATAATCAAATTAAAAAGTCAACGATTTTTAATAAAAAAATATAAGCGTTCTTGACAGGGTTAAGAGTTTGTGATACAATAAAAGAATGGGAGGGGGATAAAAATGAAAGACGAAGAAATGCTCAACGAAGAGGAACAGGAAGAAATTAAACAAACCCGTGCAATTTTGAAAAAACTTCAAGATATTGCCGATAATTGCGAAACGCTGGAAGAAATGCGCAACGCGTTGGCAGAACTCATTAACAACAAATAAAAAAGCCATTGTAAATGCTTTAAAAAACGAAAGGAGAAAGGCTATGATAGGATTTATTTTTAACCACGATATTTTTGACGACCCCTATAATCAAAAAGCGGTCAAGAGTGGACTTAACGCGTTAGAAGCGCTTATGGATGCACTTAACGTGCACGCGTATTACACGTTTGGTGAGAGAAGAAACAGTTTGTTTGCTCCCGATATGAGTGACGAATACGTAGTGGTGCAATACACTTGCGACTTGTCGCCGGAAAACAAGCAAGAGATTGCAAACGTAATCGATCGAGTATTGACGGTGAAAAAAGCGGTGTATAAGAACGAAACCCCTGAAAAAGTAGTTGTTTTCCAAAAACTGGATAAGAGCGACGTATTTGCCTTTTAATTGCGCTTTCCTTTAGCGCAGAGCGTTATGATAAAAGAAAAAGCCGAGATTCTTGGAGAATCTCGGCTTAAATTTTTTCGCTACTAGATTAAAGAGTGGTGGGAACGAAGAAGTAAACAAGGAAGAGTACCGAAACGATAATCGCAACAACGGATACGTTCCAAACAGGTTTTTCTGCTTTAACTACTTCTGCGCCTTCTTCACCTTCAACGGGTTCTGCGGAGTTCTTATCTTTCGTAACCGACCATTTGATAAGTTCGATAACGTAAGCGATAGAAGACATAATTACGTAAGAAACCATACCTACGCCGATACCCTTGGTGATCGAGTAGGAAAGTACCATAACGGCAATCGTTAAGAATGCGCACGTTGCGTTAACGGCGTTGTTGAAATCGATATTCTTAACGTTGTTCTTCATCATCAATACGCCTACGTAGATTAACGCAGATGCCGTAGCAGCCGAAGGAATGGTTGCGAAGACGGGCATAATGAAGATTGCAAGGAAGAACATGCAAGCCGTGGTGAAAGCGGTAAGACCGGTTCTACCACCAGCGGAAACGCCTGCGCCGGATTCAACGAAGGTCGTAACGGTCGAAGTACCGAGCATTGCACCGGAACAGGTAGCAACTGCGTCGCAGATCATAATTTTGCCGTAGTTGTAAGGCTTGTTGTTTTCATCCGACAAGATTCTGTTGCCGCCGCAGCAGCCAACGATAGTACCCATGGTATCGAACATATCGATCATACACATGGTGATGATAAGCATGATAACGGTGAACAACGAACCAGCGGGGAAACCTTCCGTGAATACGTCCGTAAACGAACCGAACACGCTGTTTTCGCCAGCGAAGAAGTTGCCAAAGTTTTCCCAGAACTTCCAAGAGATTTGGTCGTTACCGGCAAGAACTTTCAAGTTGGTCACGCCGAAAGGAATCCCTACGATAGTAGCCACCAAGATACCGATAATGACCGAACCTTTCACGTTCAATTTATCCAAAATTGCAATACTGAACAAACCTACGAATGCAACGATAGCCGTTTTTGCCGCAGCCCACGTACCCGTAGCGGATAAGTAGTTAACCACTTGGTCGCCCCATTTCGTGAAGTCTACGAAAGCAACTTGCGTGTAGCCGTTCGTAACGATAATACCAGCGTTTTGGAAACCGATATACGCAATAAACAAGCCGATACCAACGGAAATTGCACTTCTAACTGCAACGGGCATACCGTCGAATACAAGTTCACGGAACGTTTTACCCTTGATCTTGATAACGGACAAAAGGAAGAATACCATACCAGAGATAAGTACCATCATAAAGGCTTGTCCGATCGTGAAATTGAAACCGTAAGAGAACGCGCTAACGCCACCGCCGATTACGCCGCCGAGCAAAGAGTTAAGACCCATACCCGAAGCTTGAGCAAGAGGCATTTTTGCAAGGAACGCCATTAAAAGCGTACCCACGATAGCACCGAATGCCGTTGCCATAAAGAGCGAAGACCATCTTGCATCCGCCGTGCCTGCGTACAAAATAGAGTTAGGGTTAACCGTTAAGATGTACGCCATTGCAAGGAACGTTACGATACCAGCAATGATTTCCGTTTTTACGCTTGTTTTCTTCTCTTCGGAGTAGCCAACGAGCGTGTAAAATTTGTTCATATGAAACCTCCTTTAACGTGCTATTGCACAAATCTAACACCATTTTATCACTTTTAAGTTTCTTTTGCAACTTTTTTAACGGCGTAAATCGACATAATTTTCCATTTTTCACTATAAAATGTGCGCGCGCGATAGGAAAGTGCCTTTTACTTTTTTTCTTTACGAGAATTTCCTTTCTCTTTTAAGGGTAATTCGGTAGTCCGTTGGCGTTTTGCCGAACTGCTTTTTAAAGAGTTTTGAAAAGTATTGAAAGTCCATAATCCCGCAACTAAACGCGATCGTTTGGATTTGTTGGTTGGTGGAACTGAGTAGGTACGCGGCGTATTCCATCCGTTTTTCCCGCACGTATTCGCAAATGGTTTTCCCCGTTGCTTTTTTAAAGGCGGTGGAAAGATAGCCAAGGCTTACGCATAAACTTTTAGCACGTGCGCTAGGGGAAAGGTCTGCCGCTAAATCCGACTCGATAACTAAAATCGCTTGTTTTACCACGGCGGGCAAATTATCGTTTGCGTGGCTTCGCACGAGCCGACAGTACGTGCCGAACATATCGCACATAAGCGAAGTAATTTCATGGGTGGAAAGGATTTTTTCAATACTCTTGGCAAAATCGGCGGAAACACGGTCGATATACAGCGGATGCACCCCGCCGCGTTCGGCGGCTTTTCTTAAAAGGGTGTTCATAATAATAGCGTAGTTTTTGGCGTTGCGCACGGGGTTTTGTGCTCGTTTTTCCAAAAAGTGTTCGTTAAAAGCGGTGCGGAAACGGCTTTCCATTTGCGTTTGCCCCATCGTTACGGCGCGAATCATATCGTTTTCAAAGGAATAGCGCTGCTCCACGGCGCGGATACTTACGAGCGTATCGCTAGGCTGGGCGTTTGCGAGCGTTCGGCTAAACGGGCTTTCGGGGGCGATTGATTTTTTAGAAACGTCTTGAAAAGAAAAGGCTTTCCCTCGCCAAATCCGTTCGCAAAAAGAGTGGAGCATAACGAGTAGGGGATTGTTTTCTTCTATGACCGTTAATCCGGCGTAATAGTTGAATAGGTCTTTCGTTTTTTCGGGGGAAATTTGATTCCGTTTTGCAAGTTGGGATAATCGCTTTTTCCCTACGGCGTAATCTAAAAACGGGCCTAAACATAAAGCGGTGGGTTGTGCCGTATCGGGCAAGAGCAAAAAATAATACCGACAGTCAAACCGGTCGGTAAATCTGTGCACGGTGCGTTCTTTTAAAAGCGGAAAAACTTCGCGAAAAAAATCTTCTTGCTCAAAGCCGTGGATTAACGTGCTCTTAGCGCAGCCTTCTTGAATTTCAGCGGCGCTAATCGAAAGGGCGTTTACACGATTTTTCAAAAATACTTCGCATAAAAATGAAAGTTCGTGTTGGTAAAACATTGCGTGCTCCTTGATTTAGAATTTTTGGAAACAAAGAAACTTTTTTCCTTTAATTTTCCAAAACTTGAAACAATTATACCATTTTCTTCCAAGAAAAACAACCCTTTTTTTCGGTTTAATATAAAAAAATTACAAAAAGATATAAAAAAATTACTCACGATCGGTGGGTAAGATAATTTATACTATACGTAGGAGTGTTCCCGGAGTGTTCCTTTTTGCTGTGGGAAACGCTTAATTTTGTTTAAGGAAGGAAGAAAGGATGAAAAAAGAAGTGCAATTAGACGCGAACGGAAAACGCGTCTTTGGCATGCGGGACAAAGTGTCCTATGCGGCAGGTGACCTTGGTTGCAATATGAGTTTTGCGCTCAAGAGCACGATTATGGCGATTTTCTGGACGCAATTTATGGCGCTCGGCGAAACGTTGTATGCAACGTTGTTGCTCGTTGTTCAAATTTGGGATGCAATTAACGATCCTCTGCTTGGCTCTTTGTTTGATATGGACAAGAGAAAGTATAAACGTGGGAAATTTAAAACGTATATCTTTATCGGTGCAGTTGGGTTATTGTTCTCCGGGTTGTTCTTCTTCTTACCTATTCCCAACGCTCCTCTTGCGGCTAGATGCGTAATGTTCGTACTTGGCTACGTGCTCTGGGACGCGTTCTATACCGTTGCAAACGTGCCTTACGGCTCAATGATGTCCGTTATCACCACGGATGGCGCCGAAAGATCGCACCTTTCCACGTGGCGTTCGATCGGCTCGATGATTGGGAATATCGTACCGATGGTATTGCTCCCGATTATCTGCTACGACGCAAGCAACAACTTAAAAGGTGAAACGGTGTTCATTGCTGCAATCATCATGGGTGTTATCGGTCTTGCATGCTTTATCTTCATGTTAAAGACCACCACGATCCGTGTAGAAGAAAGTTCTGTAAAAATTAGCGAAGAAAACAAGAAGTTTAACGTATTCAAAGCGTTTGGCAACTTTATCAAGAACCCTCCTGCAATCGGCGCGACGCTTGCTGCAATGGCAATGTTTATCGGGATGCAGGGTTCAAGTACCGCTACCACGGTATTGTTCCAATCCTATTTCGGGAACGCGCAAATTTCGGGTATCATTATGTTGATCGGTTATTTGCCTATGTTCTTCTTCATGCCGTTCATTACGAAAATCGTAAACAAATTCGGTAAAAAAGAAGCGTGTGCGGCAGGCGCGGCAGTTAGCGTATTTGGCGCGTTGCTCTTGTTCTTGCCCCTTGGCAACGGAATTGCCGGCTTGGCAGGCTACGTGATTGCACAAGTATTCTTTGGGTTAGGGCTTGGTTTCTATACCTGCGTGTCGTGGGCTCTTATGGCAGACGCTATCGACTACAACGAATGGAAGAACGGTACAAAGGACGAAGGTACTGTATATTCGCTTCATTCCTTCTTTAGAAAACTCGCTCAAGGTCTTGGCCCGTCGCTCGTAATCCTTATTATGGGTGCGCTCGGCTACGATGGCTCGCTTAAAGCAAACCAACCTTTCTGGGTAGCTGAAAATATGAAGTGGCTCGTTGCAGCGCTTTACACGTTTAGTGCGGTGGTAATGTTCGTATCGATTGCTTTCATTTACAATCTCGATAAGAAGAAAGTTACGCAAATGACGGAAGAACTTTCGGCTAGAAGAGCAGCAGACGTAGCAGAAGTAGCAGAAGCGGCTCAAGTGGCCCAAGTAGAAGAAACCGTTGAAGCGGTTAGCGAAGCGGTAGAACCGGAAGTTGCTCCCGTAGACGGCGATAAACAAGAGTAAAGGTTGAGTGCCCGAAGGGTTTTATTCGGGCACTTAGTTTTTTTAAAATAATCATATTACTTTCACAAGAAAATAGTATGATAAACTCATTCATTTTAGGTAGGAGATTTTATGAGAACGGTTATTAATTTAAACGAAAATTGGTTGTTTACGAAAAATACGACCGACGTATCCGTTGCAGGCGGGGAGAAGATCAATCTTCCTCACACTTGGAACGCTACCGACGGTCAAGACGGTTGCAACGACTATTTCCGCGGTTCTTGCGTGTACGCAAAAACGTTAAAGAAAGCGGACTTGCCCGTTGCGGATTGCTACTTTTTAGAAATCCTTGGCGCGAACTCTTCCGCTGAAGTGTATTTAGACGGCGTGAAACTTGCCGAGCACCACGGCGGTTATTCCACGTGGCGGGTAGATTTAACCGAAAAAATCGGGGAAGAAAGCACGCTTGCCATTGTGGTGGATAACGCCCCGAACGATAGAGTATACCCGCAAATGGCGGACTTCACCTTCTACGGCGGCTTGTACCGCAGCGTGAACTTAATTGCCGTAAATAAAACCCACTTCGATTTGGAATACTACGGCGGCAAAGGGCTCGTCATCACCCCTACGGTGGAAGGCGACAACGCGAAAGTAGACGTAGAAGTGTACGTAAAGAACTTAAAAGAAGGGCAAAAACTCGTTTACACTATTTACGATAAAGAAGAAAAAGAACTCGATAAAGTGGAGACTGCGGAAACCAAAGCAAGTTTTGAAATTAAGAACGTGCATCTTTGGAACGGTCGTCCCGATCCGTACCTTTATTGCTGCGAAGTGGAAATTGTGGAAAAAGGCAAAGTAATCGATAACGTTTGTAGCCGTTTCGGTTGCCGTACTTTTAAAATCGATCCGAACAACGGGTTCATTTTAAACGGCAAAGAATATCCTTTGCGCGGCGTATCCCGTCACCAAGACCGTTGGGGGATCGGCAACGCGTTGTTGCCTGAACACCACGAAGAAGATATCGATTTAATTATGGAAGTGGGCGCAACCACTATCCGTTTGGCTCACTATCAACACGATCAATACTTCTATGATTTATGCGACGAGAAAGGGCTTGTTATCTGGGCGGAAATTCCTTACATTTCCAAGCATATGCCCGATGGTAGAGAGAACACCATTTCTCAAATGAAGGAATTGATCGTTCAAAACTACAATCACCCGTCCATCGTGGTATGGGGGCTTTCGAACGAAATTTCGATCGGCGGTTCTGATGAAGATTTGCTCGATAATCACCGCGTATTGAACGATTTAGCACACGAAATGGACAAAACTCGTTTGACCACGATCGCCGCCGTTTCTATGTGTAAAATGGACGATCCTTACCTGCGAATTCCAGACGTGGTATCCTATAACCACTATTTTGGATGGTACGGCGGGGACACGAGTATGAACGGTCCTTGGTTCGATAAGTTCCACGCAATGCACCCGAACATTCCTATCGGTTGTTCGGAATACGGTTGCGAGGCGCTCAACTGGCATAGC
>JAFTHR010000055.1 GCA_017457345.1 Clostridia bacterium
ACGGATCTTCAAATAAGCCCATTTTATTCTTCATTGTCAAAACGCGGGTAAGCATTTTGTCAATTTTCTTCTCGCTAACCGCACCTTCCGCCAAAAGTTCAGGGAGATAGTTCAAGTACGTGCTGGAAATCATTTCGATATCGATTTCGTTGTTAATTGCAATGCGGGCACACTCTTTTTCATTTTCAGCATACCCGTGCAAAATCATTTCCCAAATTGCGGCATAGTCACTGATCACCACCCCGTTGTATTTCCATTCATTACGGAGCAAATCGATCAAAAGCCCTTTATTTGCGTTGACGGGCTTTCCGTTTAACGCATTGTAAGAACTCATTACCATTTCTGGATTTTCTTTTAAACACTCACCGTACGCATACAAATAATACTGCGCGAGCGAATGCGCGCTCATATCGGTTGTATTATAATCTCTACCGCCTTCCGCCGCTCCGTACGCCGCAAAATGCTTTACACAACAAGCCAAGCCGCCTGCGTGGTAGCCACGAATATAGGCTTTGCCCATTTCACCGTTTAAATAGGGATCTTCGCCAGACGTTTCCATTACCCGCCCCCAACGTTGATCGCGGGCTAAGTCCACCATAGGCGCAAACGTTGCGTGTATGCCGCCACATCTCGATTCCACCGCACTCATTTTAGCGCACTCTTCTACAATCGCGGTGTCAAACGTACAACTCATTGCAATTGGAATGGGATAAATGGTGCGATAGCCGTGAATAACGTCCATCATCATAGCGAGCGGAATTTTCTTTTCCGATTTCTCTAAATAACGGCTTTGAATTTCCTTTGCTTCATCCGCACTAGCAAAATTAAGAACGGAAGTAACGCGTGTAAGATCTTCGAGCGTAACGTTATAACAAGGAGACAAGCCCGTTAATTGGGCTTGCGTATCCTTTTTCATACAAACGGCGTTCACTTGCGTAAGTTGCGCCGCTTTCTCCTCTACGGATAATTTTTCCAAAAGTTCTTTTAACCGTTTTTGCGTCATAAAACACCCCTAAATTTGTGCTCGTCACCTATTCTATCACACTTTTTTAGGTTTGTCAATAAACACACAGAAAAAAAGAGATGATCTTTCTCTTTTTTAATTATTTATATATCTTTAACTTATTAGCCTTGAACCTCACTTCGTTATTTTAAGATAAACTCTTTTTCAAGCACGTTTTCGCTCGAATTCCCTACCATTACGCTGAATTTACCTTTTTCCGATACGTACTTAAAGTCCGCATTATAAAAACGCAACGTTTTTTCGTTAATCGCAAACTCAACGCGCTGCTCTTCGCCCGCTTTTAAGAAGATCTTTTTATACGCCTTTAATTCTTTTACAGTACGGATCATAGACGCGTGGTGATCTCTAAGATACAGTTGCACCACTTCTTCGCCGTCGTATTTCCCTACGTTTTTCACGAGCACGGACACTTCAATTTCGCCGTTTTCGTCCATTTCCGTTGCCGAAATGGTTAAATTTGAAATTTCGAACTTCGTGTACGAAAGCCCGTAACCGAACGGATACAAAGGCGAGTTCAAAACGTCACGATAACTGCTTACGTAATACACGTTTTTAAAATCGTCTACCGGTTTCGGTCTGCCCGTTCTAAACGCATTATAATAAAGGGGCATTTGACCGACCGTGCGAGGGAAAGATACCGTGGTTTTTCCCGAAGGGTTCACTTCCCCGTAAAGCGTTCTAGCCACCGCATTGCCACCTTCCGTACCCGGTTGCCATACGTACAGGATTGCATCCGAATACTTCTCCACTTCGTCTAATTCTTGCGCGCGACCGCCGAATACCACGGCTACTACCTTTTTGCCTTTCTCTTTCAAGGCTTTTAGCAGTGCGATTTGCGGCGCAGGAAGATTTAATTTCGACCTAGACGCGCCTTCGCCCGAATCGTCCATATATTCCCCTATACAAGCAATCACGGTCTTTGCCTTTTTAGCGGCTTTGACCGCCGATTTTATTCCGCTTTCATCCGTCGCCAAAAGTTCGTAGCCGCAACCTTTTGCGCTCGGCACGCTCTCGCCTAAATAATTTTCAAGCCCTTGGAGAACGCTTACTGCATCTTCCTTTCTGCCGTTACAAGCCCACGCACCGATTATGCCGCGTTCTGCCGCAAAAGGACCTACGCACGCGATTTTTTCCGTTTTCTTGAGCGGAAGCACTTCCTTTTCGTTTTTAAGAAGAATAAAGGACTTTTCCGCCGCAATTCTAGCAAGGTTTCGATATTCCGCCGAAAGGAAAACTTTTTCGGCATTTTCCACATCCATACCGTAATAAGGGTTTTCAAACAAGCCGAGTTTGTTTTTGAGCGCTAAAACACGCCCTACCATTTTATCTACCTTTTTCTCGGTAATTGCACCTTCTTCTAAAAGTTCAGGAAGATAGTTTATGTACGTGGTGGAAACCATTTCCATATCAATTTCGTTATTGATGGCAATGCGCGCGCACTCTTTTTCGTTTTCTGTATACCCGTGCGCGATCATTTCCCAAACGGCGTCGTAATCGCTAATTACCACCCCGTTAAATTTCCACTCGTTGCGAAGTAAATCAATTAAAAGCCCTTTATTTGCATTGACGGGCTTTCCGTTCAATGCGTTAAACGAACTCATAACTAGTTCGGGATTTTCTTTTAAACACTCACCGTACGCATACAAATAATACTGCGCGAGCGAATGCGCGCTCATATCGGTTGTGTTATAATCTCTACCGGCTTCCGCCGCTCCGTACGCCGCAAAATGCTTTACGCAACACGCCAAGCCGCCTGCGTGGAAACCGCGAATATAGGCTTTTCCCATTTCACCGTTTAAATAAGGATCTTCGCCAGACGTTTCCATTACCCGCCCCCAACGTTGATCGCGGGCTAAATCCACCATAGGTGCAAACGTTGCTTGCACGCCGCCGCAACGAGCCTCCACCGCACTCATTTTAGCACATTCTTCCGTTAAGGCGGGATCAAACGTAGCGCCCATTGCAAGGGGGATAGGGAAAATCGTGCGATAGCCGTGAATAACGTCCATCATCATCACGAGCGGGATTTTCTTTTCCGAACGTTCTAAATAACGGTTTTGTATCTCCTTTGCTTCTTCAGCGCTGGCAAAATTGAGAACGGAGCCCACGCGCGAAATTTCATCAAGCGTGATGGCAAAACGGGGATCTACGCCCGTCAATTCGGCTTGCGTATCCTTTTTAATGGAAACGCCGTTCACTTGCGTGAGTTGCGCCGCCTTTTCTTCCACCGTCATTGATGCCAACAATTCTTTTAACTTTTTCTGCGTCATTTTTTGCCTCCTGCCTATCACTACGTGTATTTTAGCATACTTTTTTTCCTTTGTCTATATATAAAAACAAAAAAAGAGAGCTCAAAACTCTCTTTTATCGTTATCCTTTTACAGCGCCACTCGTCACCCCTTCCACGTAGTAGCGTTGTACGCTCATAAACAAGGTGACGATAATCCCGCCGATTAAAAACGCACCCGCGCAAAAGACGGTAAAATTATCGTTAAAACTGCTCTTTTCGGCGTTGATCAGTTTATACAGCCCAAGTGCCACCGTGTATTTATCTCGATCGCTGATAATTGTGTTTACGAAGATGAAATCGCACCACGGCGCAATAAAGGACGTGACGATTGTATACACGATAATCGGTTTCGCAAGCGGCATTACCACTTTTAAAAGCACGGAAAGTTGAGATGCGCCGTCTAAAATAGCCGCTTCTTCCATGGCGCGGGGAATGGTATCAAAGAAGCCTTTGCAAATATAATAGGAGAGCGCCGCACTACCTGAGTACACGATCACGAGCGCTAGCAGCGAATCCGTGAGCCCCATTGCTTTTAGAATAAAGTAAATGGCGATCATACTCATAAACACCGGGAACATTCCAAGCACGAGCAAGACGTTCATCATAGGTCGGCGAAAGCGAAAGCGCATTTTTGATAGCGCATAGCTCACCATTAAGATAAATAGCGTTGTGAGCGCACAGGACGCCACGGAAACAACGAGCGTGTTGATAAGCCACCGCACGAACGGCGTTTCCGTAAAAAGCCTACGGAAATTATCAAACCCCAGCATAAGATTTTCGGGAATAAGCGTGTTGATAATCCCCGTGCTCGGCATAACGCGAAACGCCGTGTAAACTAGATACAAAATAGGGAGCACCCAAAACACGCCGAGAAGGATTAGCAAAGCGTAAATAACGGCGTTTGCAAGTTTATTCTTTTGTTTGCGTAATTTCGTTTTTGCCATTATTCAAACTCCTTTTCATTCCTGCCCGCCGAAGAAAGATTATACGTGATAAGCGAAAGCACCGCGCTAATGATGAAAATTACAATCCCGATCACCGAAGCAACGTTATAGCGCGGGTTTGCATCAATCGTCAACCGATAAAGCCAAGTGACGAGCAAATCGGTCGATTGTGCCTGCGTGCCGCCGCCGTAGTATAAGTTATCTACGGGACCGCCGCCCGTCAATAGCCAAATCACGTTAAAGTTATTGATGTTCCCCACGAACTGCGTAATTAGATAGGGGCCCGTCACGTGGAGCATATACGGCAAGGTGATCGAAAAGAAAATTCTTCTTGGCGACGCACCGTCTATTTTTGCCGCTTCGTAGTAGTCTTCCGGGATATTCATCAAAATCCCCGAACTCATGAGTATGGTATAGGGCACGCCTATCCAGATATTCACGAGAATGATCATAACGCGCGGTAAAAGGGAGAAATTGCGTTGATCTCCAAGCCATAGGATATTCGTTCCTAGAATTTTATTTAAAATTCCGTCACCGTCTAAAATCTTTTGCATTAGCAATAGCGTGACGAACTGCGGTACGGCAATTGAAAGCACGAACAACGTACGCCAAAGCGCCTTAAATTTAATACCGCGCTTGTTGATCGCCATTGCAATCATAATCCCTAAAAAATAGTTGGTGAACGTGGCGAAAAATGCCCAAATGAACGTCCATATTAAAACCCGCACGAACACGATACCAAAGTTGGAAGTGCCGCCGACCGAAGTGAATAACAGTTTAAAATTCTCTACTCCCACCCAGTCGAAAAGTTTCCCGGGGGGCATATGGCGATAATCGTAGTTGGTGAACGCGATTAACACCATAAAAATAAGGGGCATAATCGTAAACAATAATAACCCGATAAACGGCGGTAATAAGAGCGGTATATACAGTTTCTCATTCACGAGCGCGCGCATATCCTGGCGGAAGGTGGTAAGCGGTCTATCACTACGCAAGCGTAAATCGTTTTCGTAACTCCCCGCAACGTTCATCCCCCAAACGATTAAAAACACCGCTAAAAGCACAATCGTCA
>JAFTHR010000006.1 GCA_017457345.1 Clostridia bacterium
CATGTTGGAAAAACAATACTATAGTCCCGAACCGGAAGAGTTCATGGCGGAATCTCCGCTTAGCCCTGAAATGAAAAAAATCAAGAAAGAGCGTGATGAAGAAATCCGCAAAGTTATTTCAGGAAAAAGTGAAAAAATGCTCGTCATTATCGGGCCGTGTTCGGCACACGAACCCGCCCCCGTGTTAGACTATATTTCTAGGCTCGGCAAATTAAACGAAAAGGTGAAAGAGAAGCTCGTTATCGTGCCGCGCGTCTACACGAATAAGCCCAGAACGAAGGGCGTGGGCTACAAAGGGATGTTCGTACAACCGGATTCAGACGGGGAAGCGGATATCGTGCGCGGGATTCGCAGTATTCGTGCTATGCACCTTGCGGCGATCAACGAATCGGGCTTGACGAGTGCGGATGAAATGCTCTATCCCGAAAACACGGCGTACGTAGAAGACTTGCTTTCCTATCACGCCGTTGGTGCGCGCAGCGTAGAAGACCAGTTGCACCGCCAAGTGGCGAGCGGGATTGAAGCGCCCGTAGGGATGAAGAACCCTATGAGTGGTAATTTGCTTGCAATGATCAATTCTATTTTTGCCGCGCAAAGCCCGCAAATTTTTATATATAGGAACTACCAAGTTCGCTCCGACGGCAACCCGTACGCACACGCAATTTTGCGCGGCGGGGTAGACAACGAAGGAAAGGACGTGCCGAACTTCCACTACGAAACGGTGATGAAAGTAGCGGAATTATACAAGGGTAGTAAGTTGCAAAATCCTGCAATCGTTATCGACTGCAACCACTCCAACTCCGGTAAGCAGTTCCGCCAACAAATCCGTATTGCAGAAGAAGTAATGCAAAACCGCATCTTCGACGCAGACTTTAAGAAACTTGTGAAAGGGTTTATGATTGAAAGTTTCTTGGTGGAAGGTTGCCAAGTGCAAAACGACGTATTCGGTAAATCGATCACCGATCCTTGTCTTGGTTGGGAAGATACGGAAAGATTGTTGATGGATATTGCAGAAAAGGTATAGCGGAGGGAAGAAAGATGAAGATTGCATACTTAGGGCCGGAAGGCAGTTATTCGCATCTTGCGGCAAAGAGATTTATTAAAGCGGAAACGGGCAAGGAAGGAGAAGAAAACCTTGCGGTAAACGAGTGTGTGCCGTTCCGTAATTTTAATGAAGTATTCACGGCGGTTTCGAGCGGAAAAGTAGATGCTGCCGCCGTGCCTATCGGCAATAGTTTGCAAGGCGGCGTGTTGCAAAACTTAGATCTTTTGCAAGATGCGGAGGATCTGTACGCCGTTCGCGAATGCGTTTTGCGTGTGGATAACCGTTTGATCTATAAAGAAGGAACGCCTTTTTCTCAAATCGGCAGAGTATATTCTCACGAACAAGCGCTTTCGCAATGCACGGCGTTCTTAACTCGTGAAATGCCGTTTGCCACGTTGCGCCAAACGGAATCCACGGCTTTCGGCGTGGGAAAGGCGATGGAGGACGATTCCGGCAAAAGTGCGGCAATCGGTGGTGCTCATACCGAACACCTTCGCCCGGGATTTGTGATGAGCGAACAATGTATTTCAGACGAAGTGAATAATTTTACCCATTTCCTTTTAATCAAAAAAGGGAAAGAAAAACTTCCCGCGCATAGCAATCGGTTGTATTTTAGCGCCGTTTGCCCGCATAGACCGGGTAGTTTGATGGAACTTTTGCAAATCATTTTCAAGTACGGGATTAACATGACGAAGATTGAAAGCCGCCCTGTAAAACACCGCCCCGGCGATTTCCGTTTCTTTGTGGAAGCGGACTGTGATATCGGCAGCGAAACGGTGCTTGCGGCGCTAGAAGCAATCCGCCGTGATACGTTGGAGTGCAAGGTGCTTGGAGCGTATCAAGCGGAATAAGTCTTTCGGCTACATATTTTTTTCCAAGGAGAAATAAAAAATGGCTAAAAAAAAGAAACTTGGGTTTGCGCTCGGTAGCGGCGGTGCACGCGGCGTGGCGCATATCGGATTTTTACAAGCGATGGAAGAAAACGGGATTAAGCCAGACTATATTAGCGGTTGTTCAATGGGCTCGGTGGTTGGTGCGGCGTATGCTTGCGGTCTATCTCCCGCCCAAATGTTTCAAGCCGTAAAAGAATTAAAACTTATTGATTTAATCGATTTAACGACTAAACCCGGTGGGTTATTCGATACCCGCAAAATGCGAAAAGTCCTTGCAAAGTATTTAGGAGAAGTGAATATCGAAGATTTAACAATCCCCTATTCGTGCATTGCGGTGGATATGGTATCCCAGCAAGTAGTAGAGTTCAAAAAAGGGAATTTGGTAGATGCGGTCGTTTGTTCTTCTTCTATCCCAAGTGTGTTTAAGCCAACGGAAAAGGACGGCATGCGCCTTGTAGACGGCGGTATTTTAGAGCGTGTACCCGTGCGCGAGGTGAAAGATCTCGGTGCGAAAAAGATCGTGGCGGTAGACGTGATGGGGAACAAACAATGCCAAGAAAAATGCCCCGGCATTATTGGAATGATGAGCGACGTGATTGAACTGATGGATAACCATAGAACGCGCCGCCGCAGAGCGGAAATCGAGCATATAATCGACCTTTGGTGTGAGCCGGATTTAGGAACAATGAGTGCTTATACCTTCCGCCACACGACTTTTGCTTATCAAAAAGGCTACGAATGCGGGCTAGCGCACGTGGAGCAAATTAAAGCGTTATTGCAGTAAAATAATTGAAAAGAGCGGGGCAGGGATTGATTAAAATCCGTTTACTCCCCCTAAAAAAGAGAAAAATAGACGGAAACACTATGGATTTATTTGATTTCAACGGAAACGAAGAAAAAGCGAAACCGCTTGCAGAGCGTATGCGCGCGAATTGCTTAGAAGAGTTTATCGGGCAACGGCATATCGTGTCCGAGCGTTCTTTGTTGCGCCGCGCAATTGCAACCGATACGCTCGGTAGTTGTATTTTTTGGGGACCGCCCGGATGTGGAAAAACAACGCTTGCAAACATTATTGCGCTTGGCACGAACGGCGAGTTTATTAAACTCAACGCCGTAAATTGCGGCGTGGCAGACGTAAAGAAAGCGGTGGAAACGGCGCGTGATAATTTAAAGATGTACGGCAAGCGCACCTATCTTATGTTAGACGAATGCCATCGGTTTAGTAAAACGCAAAGCGATTCGCTTTTGCCTGCTATCGAGCAAGGCACGATCGTGTTTATCGGTTCAACTACCGAAAATCCGTATGCGGCAATGACGCCTGCAATCGTATCCCGTTGCCGAGTGTTTGAGTTTAAGCGATTGACGGAAGAAGATTTACAGGGTGCGTTAAAGAGTGCGCTCACCAACCGCCGCAAAGGACTTGGTAAAATGAACGTGGAGTGCACGGAAGAAGCGATTGCTCATATTGCCCGTATGGCGGGCGGCGATTTACGGGCGGCGTATAACGCTTTAGAACTTGCGGCGCTCACCAGCGAGAGAAATAGCGAAGGGGTTGTTAAAATCACTCTTGCAGACGCGGAGGAATCTATCCAACGCAAAGCACTCTCTTATAACGAAGACGAGTATTACGACTTTTTATCCGCCTTTTGCAAATCTTTGCGCGGGAGTGATGCAAACGCCGCGCTTTACTATGCAATGCGCCTTATCGAAGGTGGTTGCGATCCTATGCTCGTTGCGCGCCGTTTGGTCGTTCATTCGGCGGAAGACGTGGGGATGGCAGATCCCCGCGCGCTCCAAATAGCAACTTCGGCAATGTATGCACTAGAAAAAATCGGGTATCCCGAAGCAATGATTCCCCTTTCGGAAGCGATTGTGTACGTGTGCGAAGCGGAAAAGAGCAACTCCGTGGTCAACGCAATGTACGCGGCGAAAGCGGATGCGGTGAGAGTACGCGACGACGATCGTATTCCGCCGTACTTAAAAGACAATTCGTTCGGTAGCCCCGAGCAAAAAGCGGAGAGCAGAAAATATAAGTATCCGCACGATTTCGGCGGCTACGTAGAGCAGCAGTATTTACCCGATTCCTTAAAGGATGCGGTGTATTATCGTCCTTCTGAGAACGGATACGAAAACGAAGTGAAAGAAATCCGCAAAAGAAAGGGCAAGAAAAACTAACGGAGAAAGGATATGAAGTGTTTGTATTGCGATTGCACCGAAAGTAAAGTTATCGATTCGCGTTCAGCGGAAGACGGAACAACGATTCGCCGCCGTAGAGAGTGTACGGCTTGTGGTCGTAGGTTTACAACCTACGAAACGATCGAAGTGACGCCCGTTTTGGTGGTAAAAAATAACGGCACGCGCGAATCGTTCAACGCCGAAAAAGTGAGAAACGGGATTATTAAATCGTGCGAAAAACGCCCCGTGCCTATGTCGGTTATCGACGATATGGTTGCCGATATTTCCAAGCAAGTTTATAACAGTATGGATAGCGAAATTTCTTCTAAAAAGATCGGGGAAATGGTTATGGAGCGGTTGAAAAAGGCAGACGAAGTTGCCTACGTTCGCTATGCTTCCGTGTACCGTTCGTTCAAGGATATTTCGTCCTTTATGGCGGAACTTGAAAAGATGATGAAAGCGGATAAAAAAGATTAATCGGAGAAGTGTATGACAAAGAGAGTATCCGTCGGCGGCGTGCTCGTTGGTGGCGGTGAACGGGTAAAAATACAGTCAATGACCACCACGAAAACGGCGGACGTTGAAAAAACGGTGGCGCAAATCAACGCACTTTGTAAGGCGGGGTGCGAGATTGTGCGCGTGGCGATTGCAGACGAAGCGGATGCGGCGGCGTTAAAAAGAGTAAAAAACGCCGTTTCGTTGCCGATCGTTGCCGATATTCATTTCTCACCCGTGCTTGCCGTGCAAGCGATAGAAAACGGTGCGGACAAGGTGCGAATCAATCCCGGAAATATCGGCGGGGAAAAGGAGATTGCCTTCGTTGCCGATTGCGTGAAAGCGCATGGGATTCCCGTTCGCGTTGGCGCGAATACGGGGAGCATTGAAACAGGATTTTTGAAGAAATACGGTCGCAGTGAGCGTGCGCTCGTGGAGAGCGCTCTTTATAACGTGGGGCTTTTGGAAAAGCACGGCGTACAGGATTTAGTGATTTCCGTAAAGGCTTCCGACGTACCTTTAACGGTGCGCGCATATCGCTTGCTTGCGCAATCTACCAAGTATCCCTTGCACGTAGGGGTGACGGAAGCGGGCACGAAAGAAAAAGGCATTATTAAAAGCGCGGCGGGGATCGGCGCGTTGCTCGTGGACGGGATCGGGGATACGATCCGCGTTTCGCTTTCAGACGATCCCGTGGAAGAAGTACTTGCGGCAAAAGAAATTTTGCGCGCTTGCGGTTTGGGTGGCGACTTTGTGGAAGTGGTGTCCTGCCCAACCTGCGGTCGTTGCGAGTGGGATAGCCTTGCGCTTGCAAATAAAGTGACGGAGTTCGTTGCGCCTTATTCGGTGCGCGCAAAAGTGGCGGTAATGGGTTGCGTGGTCAACGGGCCCGGCGAAGCGAAAGACGCCGATCTTGGCATTGCCGGCGGTAAAGGTTCTTGCCTGATCTTTAAAAAAGGCGTTCCGTATAAAAAAGTGGAAGCCGCAAATGCCGAACAGGCGTTTATGGAAGAATTAAAAGGGTTGTTGAACAATGGAAAATAAGGTAGAAAAATACTTGGAGGAAATCCGCGAAATAGACGGGTTGAAAAACGCCGTGCTTGCCGAAATTGCGCTAAGCAAAAAAGAGATGACGGCGGAGTTCACGCTCATCACGAACACGGCGTATTCCGCGCTAGCAGAGAATGCCGCGCAAAAGGTCTCGCAGCGATACCTGCCTGCGGGTTTTTGCGCAAAAATGCGGATTATTAAGCGCGTTCCAGACGCCGAAGGGATAAAACGCCGTATCCACGAATTCATTTCAAAGAACTTTCCTGTTGCGGCGGCGTATTTGCGCTACGAAGATATTCACGTAGATTTAATTGAAAACGGCGCGAACTTTTGCTTGGAAGTGCCCGTGGAAAGCGGCTCGTTTCTCTCTTCGAACACGTTGCTGGACGAAACGAGTAAGTACCTTTCAAGCGGGTATTGCGGCTCGTTTTACGGCAACGTTCGCTTAGTGGAAAGAGAAGAAGAAAAAATAGATTTAGACGCACCGATTGAAGTAAAGGACGAGGTGGTGTATATCCCTGAAACTCGTCGTTTTCCCATTTGCGATTTTGCTAAGTTAGACGGCGTGGATACGTTGCCCAAACAAGCGGTGTATATCGCCGATTCGGGGAACGTGACGGAAGGATATTCCATTTGTGGTACGATTACTTTTATCGAAGAAAAAGAATACGTAAAGCACAATGATAAGACGGGGGAAGACGAAACGAAGTCTCGTTTTTCCATCACGTTAAGCGACGGGAGCGGTAGTCTTCGAACCACCTATTTTCCCAAAAAAGCAACGGTGGAAAAGGTGCGCGAGTTGCAGGTGGGCGATAAGATCGTTATCACCGGTCAAAACGAAGTGTTTAACGATAGGCTCAGTTTTAAAGCGAATAAAATCAACTACGGCACGCCGCCCGAAGGGTTTACGCCCGAAGCGAAAAAGGGAAAACCCGTGCCGGCGGAATATAAAGTGGTGTTCCCTAAACCTTATGTGGATTATTCGCAAGGAAACTTATTCTCGGTGATTAGAAAACCCGAAGTGTTGAAAGGCACGACCTACGTTGTGTTCGACTTAGAGACCACGGGGCTTAATTCCCAGCCTTCTATGGGTAAAATGGATAAAATTATCGAAGTGGGCGCAGCGAAAGTGGTAGACGGCGAAATTGTGGAAACCTTTTCTTCGCTCGTTTCTTGCCCCGATAAATTGCAGCCGAGAATTATAGAACTTACGGGGATTAAGGACGAAGACTTGGTGGGGCAACCGCCGATAGAAGACGTAATTGCCGATTTTTACAAATTTGTAAACGGTGCGTGCTTGGTAGGGCATAACGTTGCGTTCGACTACGGGTTTATTCGCTACTACGGCGAACAAAACGAATACGCGTTCGGCGAAGAGCGTTTGGATACGGTTGCTATTGCGCACGAAGTTTTGAAAGGGAGAGTAAATAACTTTAAGTTGAACACGATTGCCGATTATTACGGGTTCGATTTTAATCATCACCGTGCGTACGAAGACGCGGTGACCACGGCGAAGGTGTTTATCGAACTCATTACGGAGCGAGGAAGGTTGCCCTAAGAAAAACTTGGAAAAATATGTGAAAAACGCTTGCCAAACGCGCGCGAGCGTGGTATAATGAGTATACTTAATAATTCAGATGATGAGTATTGAGAGTGGTTCGCCACTCTCAATCTTGTTATAAGGGGTAAAAAATGAAAGTGAAATCGGTGGAAGAAATTCAGTCTTGCGTGCAACCCGTTGCAAACGAGATGGGTATCGAAATCGTGGAAGTGGAGTTCAAACAAGGAAAAGCCCCCGCGCTTACCTTTTATATCGATACCGATAGCGGCGTGGATTTAGATACTTGCGAAAAATTCCACCGCGCCGTAGATCCGCTGCTAGATGAACTTGATCCCACGTTTGGCGGGGAATACACGTTAAACGTATCGAGTCCTGGGCTCGATAGACCGTTGAAAACGGAGCGAGATTTCCAAAAACGGATGGGGCAAAAGGTGGAAGTAAAACTGTTCGCGCCTATGCAAGGTAAAAAATTTTTCGAAGCGGTGCTCGTTGGGTACGACGGGACTTGCGTTTCCCTGCAAACGGAAAAGGGTGAAATAAAGGTAGAACTTAGTAAAATAGCAAAAATCAACCGCGCGATTGATTTCGACGGGTTGTTTTGAAAATAAAAATAAAAAGAAAAAAGAAAACATA
>JAFTHR010000056.1 GCA_017457345.1 Clostridia bacterium
ACACGCAGAAAGCCTTGCAGGCTACACGCTGTCTAGCGTAACGTACGGCTCGGTAGACGTGACGTCGGCGGTGAATGCAAGCACGTATGCAGTGACGAACACGGCGTTCTCTGGTGCAACGCTCGGCGAACAAGCGGCGATTAAACTGACCTTTGTAAATCCTAGCGACGAAACGGATAAGTGGCACGTATCGGGTACGGCAATGGTAGTCACGCAAGCACTCCGCAATGCAGATGATATCACCGGGTTTATGGACGTAGCGTACGTTGGCGAAAAGACGGCTGCTTCCGTTACGCTTTGGGGCGAAACTTACACCAACGTGAAATACGGCAGTTGGGACGGGTACTTCGCTCTTGCAAACGATATCGATTATGGTGGCGCGGAATACTTAGCAAGAATGGATTACAACAACTGGGTTGCAACGTATGGAAACGATTACCTTTGGGGTTGTGGTCGTGACCAAAACGCGCATACGAGTGATTTAGATGGCATCGGCTTCTGTGGTACGTTCGACGGTCAAGGTTATACGATTACCAAACTGTGCGTTGGTGGTACAGGTAGAGTTTCCGGTGGGTTTATCGGTACGTTGAACACGCGCGGCGTTATCAAGAACGTGGCGTTCACACAAGCGAAACACTACGGTTGGGGTAGCTTCTTGGTAGCGAACGGTAACGGTACGATTGAAGACATGTATATTCAAGCAGATTGGCAAAATCCCGGCGATAGTTATAACCCTTCCGCTTGGATATATTCGAAAGACTGTATGGCAGATGCGAGAGTAAGACGAGTCGTTATCAACATTGCGGATTACAGTAAGGATGATACGTCGAACATGTATTCGATTGGTAAAGCGCACTTGAATTATGGTATCTTAAACGGCGTATATTCAATTGGTGGACCTTCGCAATCGGTGGGTGTACTCTCTACCGGTACGGGCGCGGCGGACGTATACGGTGCGTATGCTGATGAAGCAACGTTCAAGTCTTCGGTAGACATTTCTTCGTGGACGGCAAGCGTTTGGACGACGGGCGCTGGTTCTGCGGTAAAGTAAAAGGCTAAATAACAAATAAGCATCCACCCTGAGAAGGGTGGGTGTTTATTGTTTGTGTTTTTTTCAGTTTTCCATATTGACGGGCAAGGGAAAATGATGTATAATAATAGCGTTGGCGGTTTGCCAAAAAGAGGAAACATTATGCAAGAAACGTTTGGAAAAAAGAATTGGTTTATTTTGCTCCTGTTTGGAATGATCGGGCAAATTGCGTGGTCGGTTGAAAATATGTATTTCAATCTATTCGTATACGAAGAGATTGCGCCGTCCCTTTCCATGATTACGCTTATGGTACAACTGAGCGGTGTAATGGCAACGGTGGCAACGCTCGTTGCGGGAACTTGGTCGGATAAGGTAGGTAATCGCCGCTCGTTTATCTCGTGGGGGTACGCCATTTGGGGTGTGACGGTGGCGTTATTCGGGTGCTTGTCTCAAAAAACTACGCAAAACCTTACGGGGGTAAATTTTGAAGTGGCGGTGTCTATCACCCTTACGGCGGCAATCGTTGGGGACTGTATCATGACGTTGTTCAGCTCTACGGCAAACGACGCGGCGTTCAACGCTTGGGTGACCGATAACACCGAAAAAGAGTATAGAGGGAAGGTGGAAGGGATTATTTCCATTTTACCGCTTGCGGCAATGCTTGTGGTGGCAGGCGGGTTCGGTATGCTCGTTTCCGCGATCGGTTATAAGGCTTTGTTTATTGCGCTCGGCGTGGTGATTTCCGCTTGCGGCGTAGTGGGGATTTTCACGGTAAAAGACAGCCCTGCCCTGCTCAAAAACGGTTCGTTTAAGGATATTTTCTATGGATTTAAACCTTCGGTAATTCGTTCGAACACGCCTTTTTATTACACCCTTCTCGTGGTGCTCGTGTACGGTATTGCTTGCCAAATTTTTATGCCTTATCTCATTATTTATATGAAGACGTACCTTGGGTTCTCTGTGTTAGAGTATAGCGCGGTTTTTGCGATTGCTATTATTGCAGGCGCGGCTTTGAACGTGTATTTAACGAAACTTTCGGATAAGAAAGATAAGGTAAAAATGCTCTATCTAGCCGCGGCGATCTTTGCGGTGGGCTTGCTGGGGATGTACCTTGCAAACTTCAAAAACAAAACGGCGGATTTAATCGTGTTCGGCATTGCAGGGTTCGTAATGATCACGGGTTATATCTTAGTTGCCGCCCTTTCGGGTGCGCAGGTGCGAGACTACACGCCGCAAGGTAGTGTGGGCAAATTGCAGGGTGTGCGTATGGTATTCAGCGTGTTAATTCCCATGCTCGTTGGGCCTTTGATCGGCAACGCGATTAACGCGGCGCAAGGGAACAAACTTTCCGATCTTTCATCTCCAGACGTAATGACTACCGAATACATACCCGCACCGGAAATTTTCTTAGCGGCGGCAATTTGCACGTTGCTCGTGTTTGCGGTGTTGCCTCTCTTATCCCGTGCGATTAAGAAAAAGACGCAATCGGAGGAAATAAATGAAACTCAAAACGAATTATAGAGTAGGAGAAATTCCCCTTTCGGAATATCCGCGCCCGCAACTGCGCAGAGATAGTTATGTTTGCTTGAACGGGCAATGGGAACTCAAAAAATACTCCGAGCAAGGCGAAGAACTTTTTAGTGGTAAAATTCTCGTGCCGTTTTCGCCCGAAACGCTTTTAAGCGGCGTGGAAGATGGGTTCTCGCTCGAGAAGAACGAAAAACTCGTGTATAGGCGCGTTTTTGCCCTTCCTACGGGGTTTGTTAAGGACGTCACGCTATTGCATTTCGGTGCGGTTGATCAAGCGTGCGAAGTGTTTTTAAACGGCGAATGGGTTTGCGCGCACCGCGGTGGCTATACGCCGTTTACCGCCGATATTACCGCTGCGCTAAAATCTGGCGAAAACGAACTTGTGGTGAAGTGCACCGATCAAACGGAAGCAAACGGTTGGGGGCGGGGAAAACAGTCTTCAAACCCCGGCACGATTTGGTATACGAAACAAAGCGGCATTTGGCAAACGGTTTGGTTGGAAAGCGTACCGAGCGAGTATTTTAAAACGCTCAAAATTAAACCCGATTATTTCACGTCTAGCGTAAAAATCGAAACGGACCTTGTAGGCAAAAAGACCGTTCGCGTGTTCGACGGCGAGCGTTTGATTTTCGAGCAAGCGTATAGCGAAACGGACGTGACGATTTGTTATCCGTTCGAGCCGTGGACACCTGAAAAGCCGAAACTTTACACGTTCACGTTAGAAAGTGAAAGCGGTGATAAAATTGAATCCTATTTTGGTATGCGTTCGTTTGGGGAAGCAAAGGATTGCAACGGAAAAATGCGTTTAACGCTCAATGGAAAGCCGTACTTTATGAACGGCGTTTTAGACCAGGGCTACTGGTGCGACGGGCTGTTGACGCACCCGTGCGACGAGGCGATTGTAAACGAACTCACCCTTTTAAAAGAGATGGGATTTAACATGGTGCGCAAGCACATTAAGGTAGAGCCGCTGCGTTGGTATTACCATTGCGATAGGCTGGGACTTATCGTTTGGCAGGATTTTGTGAACGGTGGCGGAGAGTATAATTTTTGGCATATTGCAGCGTTCCCGTTCCTTGGATTTAAGCATAAGGATAGCGATTACGCGTATTTTTCAAGAGAAAACGACGGGGGCAGGGAAGAGTTTATCTCTTCTTTCCAGGAAACGGTGGAAACGCTTTATAACTGCGTTTCGATCGGGGTATGGGTGCCTTTTAACGAAGGATGGGGGCAATTTGACTCGGCGGAAATCACCGAACGCTTGCGCGCGTTAGATAATTCTAGAATTATCGATTCGGTAAGCGGTTGGCACGATCAAGGCGTTGGAAAAACGCAACTGAAAAGTTTGCATATCTACTACACGCCGATCAAAGTTCCTAAAGATGAGCGCCCCGTTGTGTTAAGTGAATTCGGCGGCTATTCTATGCAAACGGAAGGGCACGTGTTCAATCCCGAAAAAGAGTTCGGTTATAAAAAGTTTAAAGACCAAGAATCGTTGGTCTGCGCCCTTGAAAAACTGTATTTAAAGAAATTGAAACCGCTAATTCAAAAAGGGCTCTGCGCTTGCGTTTACACGCAGGTTTCCGACGTGGAGGAAGAGATTAACGGCTTAGTGACGTACGATAGAAAAGTGGTGAAAGTGCCCGTGGAAGCAATGAGAAAAATTAACGAAGAAATCAAAGCGGAAGCGGAAAAAGTGCGCTAAATAACGAAAATAATTAACGAGTAAAGACGGACGAAAATCCGTCTTTATTTTTTAATCGGTTGTTGGGAACGATTTAATCGAAAACCAAGTACTCCAAAAAACGAGTTTGCTATAACTCACGATTAAAACGGAAAAACCACGGCGAAAAAGCCGTGGATTTTTACTTTATGAAGTAAAAGTTTTAAAAAATAGGCACTCTTTCGTTGACGGAAAAGGTGAAAAATG
>JAFTHR010000007.1 GCA_017457345.1 Clostridia bacterium
CTCTAATAACGTGGAGTTAAACGTCACGCCGTCTTCCGAAGGCACAAGGGTATAACTCGTTTTGCCTTTTGCCTTTTTCAAGGTGACCGGTTGCAAAATTAAGGGCGCGTACTTTGCAATCCCTTCTACTTTCGAATACCATTTTAAAAAGCCGTACGCAAGATAAAGAATTTTTGAACCCGTCTCTTCGTCGAACTCTTTATTTTTCTTAAACAACTTGCCGAGCGTATCGTTTACTTCCGCCTCCGAAGAATACGCGCGCAAAATCCCTGCGGAATTTTCCACGTCGATAAGTTCGTGCAAGTTCTTTACAAAGGAAGATGCACCGAACTTAGGCGCTTTTTTATCCGCAGTAAGCATTGTTTTCGGCGAAGGCGAAATGAGCATTTCTCTATCGCCGATCGCTTGCATTGTTCTATCCGACGTGATCGATTGAATATGCAATACGGTATGCGTGGGCGAAAAATCAAGCAAAGCGTTTTTCATAGACAAATCGAGCAAACGGCGCTCCCATTGCTTATCTCTGCCCTGCTTTTCGTCTAAAGAAAGTTTTTTGCGTTCGGCAAGCGCCTCCGGCATACTTTCGATCGACATATCTTTTTCTTGTAAAATCTCGTAGCCTTGCGTGCTCTTTGCACGGAGCGGCAACGGGAATATGCGCGCAATTCTACAACGGCGCACGTCGATATATTTTTCGTATAACCCACGATGGAGTTTTTCTACAAAGTGCTTTTCGCTCGTGGAATACGCGGCGTTCTTTGAAGCGAATAAATCTTCTACGTCGAAACAACTAATGTTGTTAATCCCGCTTTCGGTGTATTTTTCAAGGCGAACTAAATCGTCTGACACCGAATCCACGAAACAACCGTCGTATAACCACGCGCCCACCGAAACGTTCTTTTCCCCCACGATTAAAATGGGGTGCAAACCGCAACTTTCAATTATCGAAGCAACGAACAACGCCATTTCGGCTTGGTTTGCCTTCTTTTCGGAAAGAATTTTGTTCCCGATTCCCACGCGAACGGGTTCGGTGAAGGAACTTTCTTCTAGTTCCACCGCATACTTTCTAACACTCGCAAAAATAGCGGCAAGGGCGCGGCGAACAAAGTTTTTATCGTTCCCTTCGTAGCCGTTTAAATCCCCCGTCACTTCCCATTTTTTGAGTTGAGAAAGGGTTTCCGCTTTAATTCTTGCACAATCGGCAAGGCGAGGGCGGACGAACGCCGCAAGCGTTTCCACGTTCTTTTTGGGATCCCAAAATTCAAACGGAAGAGCCTGAACGGTGAACGTTTCCGAAAATAAAACTCTCTTTTCTTTGAAGAGTTCTAATTTGATTTGTTCTTCTTTAATTTCGTTTAAATCCACGAAATACGCCGGAGAAACGGGCATATCAAGTTCCACTTCCACCGAGTTCTCAAACGGGATTTCCGCCAGCGTTTTTTCGGTAGGAACAAGCAACCCGTTTTCGTTAGAAAGGCGCACCGTGAGTTCTTTTACGGCGACCGTTGCTTTGTTCTTTATTCGCAGCGAGGTGAATAAAGGAGCGCGTTGAAAATAGTCGGCATACGAAACGGTTTTCACCGGCTCGTACGTCAACGCGATCGCTTCTTCAATTTTCCTAATTTTTTGTGCCATATTCTCTCGCTTTTCTTGATTTTTGACCGTTTATTTCCCTTTTATTCCAAGTTATTCAAGGTACTGCGAAACGGTATAGGAAAGTTTATCGATAATCTCTTCTAACTCCCCAAATAGCATACATCCCGCCGCACGAACGTGCCCACCGCCACCATAAACGGCGGCAATTTTGTTTACGTCGGCATACGTTTTAGACCGCAACGAAATTTTGTACTGTCCTTTTTTCATCTCCATAAGCGAAGCGCAAACTTCTACCGTTTCCACGTTAAGCGGGAAATCTACGAACCCTTCGGTGTCCGATTTATCCGCCCCGTAGCGCTCTAAGCGCTCGCTAGGAATTACGATTAACGCAAATCGATCGCCGTGCATATAGCGGATTTTACTCATTGTTTCCGCATACAACGCCGCGCGCGCTTTCGATTGTTTTTTGAATAGATGATAATTGAGCGAGCAGACGTCTGCCCCTGCCGCCACGAGCGCCGAAGCAATTTCAAGCGTTTCCGCCGTCACGTCGTCGTGAGAAAAGTTCCCCGAATCGGTGAGTAATCCCATCAGCAAAAGATTCGCTATTTTCGGCGTGAGTTTTACCCCTAACTCCAAAACCAAACGGTACACGTTCATGCAGTTTGCAGAACATTCCACAACGCGGTTATAATCGGCAAAGCGGGGATTCGAAACGTGGTGATCTAAGTTAATCGTGGTTATCTTTTTGCGTTTGGCTTGGCAAAACGCATCCGCTAAAACGCCAAGGCGCTGCTCGTCTGCACTGTCCACCGCAATAAATAAATCGTGCCTTGCCCCCACTTCTTTTTCCATTTTTTCGCTTTTCAGTGCAAAGAAAAGGTTTGCAGGCGTTTCCGATTCGTTATATACCGTGCTTTGAATTCCTAATTCTTTTAACGCATAAAAAAGCGCAAACGCCGATCCTAACGCATCCCCGTCTGGGCGGACGTGCGAAAAGATAGCGACGTTTTTTGCGCGTTTGATTTGTGCGGCAATTTCTTTCAAGGTCGTTTCCGACATGTTTTTCTGCTTCCTTATCAATCGTTTTCCGGGGATTTAGGGGAACTTTCTATCTTTTTGAAAAGTTCGTCCATCTTCGACCCGTACACCATAGTTCCGTCTAAAATAAAGGTTAACGCGGGCACGGTACGCATACGCATTACTTGCGCAAGTTCGTGGCGGATATATCCCGCGTTTTCTTTCAGCACCATAAACGAACGTTCTCTATCTTCTTCCGTGGGCGCATAAATACTCACGTAGATCTTCGCCGTTTTTAAATCCGGTGCAACGTCCGCCTCCGTCACCGAGACCAAACCCTTTAACGGGGTTCGGTCTTTTAAGCGACGGATAATTTCACTAATTTCTTTTTGATATTCGCCGTTTAAACGAGACGTTCTCGATACTTTCATTACGCTTTAATTTCCTCCGTAACGTAGCACTCGATAATATCGCCGATACGGATTTCGTTAAACCCGTCGATAGCGCAACCGCATTCAAAGCCGTACGCCACTTCTTTCACGTCGTCTTTAAAGCGTTTGAGTTGTTTTACGCCGCCTTCGCAAATCATAATATCTTCGCGGTAAATACGCAACTTGCCGCCGCGTACAATCTTACCATCCGTAACGTAGCAACCGGCAATCGTGCCAACGCCCGTAATGTTGAACGTTTGGCGAACTTCGCATTTACCCGTGAGAATTTCGCGAAGTTTGGGTGCAAGCATCCCTTTAAGAGCCGCTTCCATATCGTCTAACAACTCGTAAATGATACGGTAAGAACGAACGTCTACTTTCGAAGTTTCGGCAAGTTTCTTAGCCTTGGTATCCGGGCGAACGTTGAACCCGATAATGATGGCGTTTGCACTATCTGCAAGCATAACGTCACTTTCGTTAATCGCGCCCGCCGCCGCGTGAATTACTTTGATGCGGACTTCTTCGTTCGTGAGTTTTTCCAGCGATTGACGAACCGCTTCCACACTACCTTGCACGTCCCCTTTCACAATTACGTTCAAGTTCTTGATCTTGCCTTCTTCTACTTGCGCAAACACGTCGTCTAACGTGACGCGGCTTTGTTGCTTGATCATACTTTCACGTTCTTTATTCTTACGTTCTTCTTGTACTTGCTTCATTAACGCTTGATCTACGGCAAGAATACTATCCCCTGCGTTGGGAACTTCTTCTAACCCAAGGATGGAAACCGCCATAGAAGGACCTGCGGATTTTACCATTCTACCCTTGTCGTCGAACATAGCGCGGACGCGCCCCATAGTCGTACCCGAAAGGATATTATCGCCCGTGCGCAGCGTACCCGTTTGAATAATGACGCTCGCCACAGGACCTTTGCCCTTATCGAGTTGTGCTTCGATAATCGTACCCTTTGCTTGGCGATCGGGGTTGGCTTTGAGTTCTTGCATTTCGGCAACTAAGTTCACCGAATCAAGCAAGTCGTCAATCCCCATACCCGTTTTTGCCGATACGGGAACAACGATGGTATCGCCACCCCATTCTTCGGTCACTAAATCGTGTTCTAACAGTTCTTGTTTCACGCGATCGGGGTTGATTTCGTGTTTATCCATTTTGTTCAATGCCACGATAATGGGCACGCCTGCCGCTTTGGCGTGGTTGATCGCTTCTACCGTTTGCGGCATAATACCGTCGTCTGCGGCAACAACCAAAATAACCACGTCGGTAATTTGCGCACCGCGTGCACGCATAGCCGTGAACGCCGCGTGACCGGGCGTATCAATAAACGTGATTTGCTTTCCGCGCGCCGTAACGGTATACGCACCGATACTTTGCGTGATGCCGCCCGCTTCCCCTGCGGTGACGGACGTGGAACGAATTTTATCCAAAAGCGACGTTTTACCGTGGTCAACGTGTCCCATAACGGTCACGACAGGCGCACGGGTGACGAGTTTCGTTACGTCTTCTTCCGAAGAAGTATCTTTCAGCACGTCTTCCGCCGTCTTTTCGGGTTTGTATTCCAAATCGATCCCCATATCCGCCGCTAAAAGTGCTGCGTTATCGTAATCGATAGAATCGTTGATCCCTTTCATAATCCCTTCCTTGAACAGGCGTTTGGTGATTTCTACCGCCGATACGCCGAGTTTTTCGGAAAGCACTTTTAAGGGAATATCTTCCGTGGTGACGATCGCGTGTTCAATCTTCACCGTTTGGATTTCTTGTTGCTTTTGCTTTTTAGGCAAACGCACCTTTCTATAACCCGTTTTATCTTCGTCGAAGTCTTCCACCGTCATACCTTGTTGGCGGATAAGCGTACGCTTCGATACCGGTTTCTTTTCCACGTACGTTTTATCGTACTTCTTCTTTTGAGGCGCGTTAAACGACTTGCCGTCCTTTTGGGGAACGGGCGCAGCAGGGGCTACCACCGCACCAGAGCGAGGCAATTTCGGCGCTCCCGTTGCAGGTTTTGCCTGTTGCGTTTTACCGGGAACGAACGTCTTTTCATTTTTGCGCGTTCTATCGCCTTGGGGCGCAGGACGGTAAGTGTTGCCGCTTGCTTGCTCCGCACCGGGTTTCGCCACGTACACGCCTTGTTCTTGCCCGTTTCTAAAATATCTAGGCGCGCGGGGGGCAGCAGGTTCGGCAGACGCTTTTTCCGCCACCTTTTCTTCCACGACCGCTTGCTCAGGCTCTTGTACGGGTTCTTCTACGGTCGGTACTTCTTCTACCACCGCTTGTGCTTCTTCCGCCGCCGCTTTCGCTTGCTCTTCCGCCGCTTGTTGGTCTGCAAGTTCACGCGCACGCTTCTCTTCTTCTAAACGAGCAGCCGCGTCGCGTTCGGCTTTCTTTTCTTCCAAAACGGAAAGTTTTTTCAAAATATCGGCAAGAGAACGTTCTGCCGCCGCAAGATTTTTACGTAAAATCGTCACGTCCCCGTTTTCACCGAGCAGGTTTTTTAAATTTTCTGCGTTTTCAAACTTAGCCATAAGTTCAGTTGTTTCCTCCTGAATAGAAATTAAATTGAGGATTGCCTTCCGCGGCGCTAATAATCGCCAAGGCAAGATTTTTTTCTCTAATTGCCACCGCTTTTACGGCGGGTTTGCACAACAGTTCTCCAAGTAGTCCCTTTTGCGTGACGATCATAGGGCAACCAAAGCGTTCCCGTTCTTTGCAAAGGGCTTTTAAAGAGTTCTCGGAAAGATCGCCGTCCGCCATTACTAAATGCGCTTTTTTTCGGTGTTCGGCAATCCCGTCTACACCGTACACGATTTTTCCCGATCGAATACAAAAGCCGAGATAGGCACGAATTTTATTCGTTTCCAAAAGCATCCTCCTCGATCCGTTCGTACACCTCTTTTTTTACGTCCGTTGAAAAAGATTTGTGGAGCAGTTTCTTTGCGTTGATCTTTTGCAAACATTCCTTTTGATTGCATACGTACGCTCCACGCCCTGCGGCCTTGCCGCTCTCGTCCACGAAAATTTCGCCCTCAGGCGTGCGCACAACCCGCGTGAGCTCAGCTTTCGGCTTCATTTCACGGCAGGCAATGCACATTCTACTCGGCTGTTTTTTTACCGTTTTCATTCTTCGCTAGCCGTCTCCTCTTCGTCGCTTACGTACAAATTGAGTTTCGCTGCCGCCGATTCACTCTTTACGTCGATCTTCCAGCCCGTAAGGCGCGCCGCAAGGCGAGCGTTTTGA
>JAFTHR010000057.1 GCA_017457345.1 Clostridia bacterium
GAAAGAGCGGCGTCTAAAATCGTCGTAAGCATTTACACGGCACGTCCCGGCGTAATTATCGGTAAAGGTGGCGCAGAAATCGAAGTAATGAAGAAAGATCTTGCAAAACTTACGAACGGTAAAGCGGTAAGCATCAACATTACCGAAAGAAGAAAGCCCGATTGCGACGCGCAACTCGTGGCGGAAGGCGTTGCAGCGCAACTTGAAAAGCGTGCATCGTTCCGTCGTTCTATGAAACTCGCGATCGGCCGTTCTATGAGAGCCGGCGGTAAGGGTATCAAGATGATGGTTAGCGGCCGTCTTGACGGCGCGGAAATCGCAAGAAGCGAACAATATCACGAGGGTTCGATTCCTCTTCAAACGCTTCGTGCGGATATCGATTACGGCTTTGCAGAAGCACACACAACCTTCGGTTGTATCGGCGTTAAGTGCTGGATTTACAAAGGTGAAGTGATCAAGGCTGCGAAAAAGGCTGTTGAAGGAGGCGAACAGTAATGTTAATTCCCAAAAGAGTAAAAAGACGCCGCCAACACCGCGGTACTATGAAAGGTAAGGCAACGAAAGGCAACGTAATCGCATACGGCGAATACGGCCTCGTTTCCGAAGAACTCGGCTGGATCAAATCCAACCAAATCGAAGCGGCACGTATCGCAATGACCAGATTCATCAAGCGTGGTGGTAAAGTATGGATCGACATCTTCCCCCACAAGCCGATCACGAAGAAGCCTGCGGAAACGCGTATGGGTTCTGGTAAAGGTTCGGTTGAATACTGGGTAGCGGTTGTTAAACCCGGCCGTGTAATGTTCGAAATGGCGGGCGTAAGTGAAGACGTTGCTAGAGAAGCAATGCGTCTTGCGTCGCACAAACTTCCTGTTAAGTGCAAGTTTGTCAAGAAAGAAACCGTAGTAGAAGAAACGACGGTTGAAGGCGGTGACCAACAATGAGAAACAAAGAAGTAAAAGATATGACGAGCGAAGAACTCGTTGCAAAACTCGCTGAACTTAAGAGCGAACTTTTCAACCTTCGGTTCCGTCAAGCGTCGGGTCAACTTGAAAGCCCGATCTCTATCAGAACCTGCAAGAGAGATATCGCACGCGTGAACACTGAAATCCGCGCACGCGAACTCAAAGCGTAATTCGGAGGACGAAGAAAATGGAAAGAAATTTAAGAAAAGAAAGAGTAGGTCTTGTAGTATCCGATAAGATGGACAAAACGGTAGTTGTAGAAATCACCGACAAGAGCAAGCACCCCCTTTATAAGAAGACCATTACCAAAACGAAACGTTTGAAAGCGCACGACGAAGAAAACGCTTGCGGCGTAGGCGATAAGGTAAGAATCGTAGAGACGAGAAAACTCAGCAAGGATAAAAACTGGAGAGTTGCCGAAATCGTCGAAAAGGCTAAGTAAGATTAAGGAGAGTAAAAGTTATGATACAACCTCAAACCAGACTCAAAGCGGCTGATAACTCCGGCGCTAAAGAGTTGATGTGTATTAGAGTATTAGGCGGCTCCTTCCGTAAATCGGGCAACATCGGTGACGTTATCGTAGCATCCGTAAAATCGGCTACTCCCGGTGGTGCAGTTAAGAAAGGCGAAGTGGTAAAAGCGGTTATCGTTAGAAGTTCGAAAGGTATTCGTCGTGCAGACGGTACGTTCGTGAAATTCGACGACAACGCAGCCGTCATTATCGACAACCAAAAACAACCCAAGGGTACGCGTATCTTTGGGCCGATCGCGAGAGAATTGAGAGATAAAGACTATATGAAGATTATCTCCCTTGCTCCCGAAGTTCTGTAAGAGTCAAGGAGGACGAAACAATGAACGTAAAAGTAAATGATAACGTACTTGTAATTGCCGGTAAAGATAAAGGCGTACAGGGAAAAGTCCTTGCCACATCCCCCAAGGCGAATACGGTGACGGTAGAGGGCGTTCGCATCCAAAAGAAACACGAAAAGGCTAGAAAGGCGAATGAAACGAGCAAAATCGTGGAAGTTCCCGGTCCTATCGACGCATCAAACGTTATGGTAGTATGCCCCGTTTGCGGCAAAGCAACGAGAGTAAAGCATAGCGAAGTGGACGGTAAGAAAGCCAGAGTATGTAAGTTCTGCAACGCAGTTCTTGACAAGGCATATTCCAAGAAAGCAGCAGCTAAAGCGGCTGCGGCAGCGGAAGAAGCGCCTAAGAAGAGAACGAGAAAGCGTGCGGCTAAAGCGGCTGCACCCGCAGAAGAAAGCGTTGAAAACGCTGAAAACAAGTAAGAGGTAGAGCAAAATGGCAGAGAAAGTATATAAAAATAGAATTAAAGAAAAGTACGAAAATGAAGTAGTACCTTTCCTTATGAAAGAATTCGGCTATACGTCCGTTATGCAATGCCCCAAACTTGTTAAGATCGTTATCAACACCGGTCTTGGCGACATTAAGGACAACGCTAAATCCATTCAAACGACTGCTAACGAAATCAAGATGATTTCCGGTCAACAACCCATCTTGACGAAAGCAAAGAAGTCGGTTGCAAACTTCAAGGTAAGAGAAGGACAAAACGTAGGTATCAAAGTAACCCTTCGTGGCGAAAGAATGTATAACTTCTACGATAAGTTCATCTCGATTGCCCTTCCCCGTCTCCGCGACTTTAGAGGGGTTTCAGACAAGGCGTTCGACGGCCGCGGCAACTATTCCGTTGGTTTAAAAGAACAACTTATTTTCCCTGAAATCACCTATGATCAAGTGGAGAAAATCAGAGGTATGGACGTGTGCATCGTCACCACGGCGAATACCGACGAAGAGGCAAGAGCGCTTTTGAGAGCACTCGGCATGCCGTTCAAGAAGTAAGGAGGAAGGACCATGGCAAAGAAATCAATGATTAATAAACAGCAAAAAACGCCGAAGTTTTCCACGAGAGCATACACGAGATGCTCTATTTGCGGGAGACCTCACGCCGTCCTCAGAAAATACGGGGTATGCCGTATTTGTTTCCGTGAACTTGCGTACAAGGGTGAAATCCCCGGCGTAAAGAAATCGAGCTGGTAATAGGAGGAAAAGAAAATGACAGATCCTATCGCAGATATGCTTACAAGAATTAGAAACGCAATCACGGCGAAGAAAGAAAGCGTGGAAATTCCCGCTTCTAACGAAAAGAAGGCTATCGCCGAGATCCTTTTGTCGGAAGGTTTCGTTCAAGACGTGAAAATCGTTGAAGACGGCTACAACGGCAAAATCGTTATCACGCTCAAATATAGCGACAAGAAGTCGGTTATTCAAGGCTTGCAAAGAGTATCCAAACCTGGTTTGCGTACGTATGCAGGCGTAGCGAATATGCCGAAAGTGCTTGGCGGTTTGGGTACGGTTATCGTATCCACCAACAAGGGTATCCTTACGGGCAAGCAAGCAAAAGCAGCCAACGTTGGCGGCGAAGTGCTTTGCTACGTATGGTAATCGGGAGGGCAAAAGAAGATGTCGAGAATCGGTAAATTGCCCATCGCGATCCCCGCGGGCGTAGTAGTAGTAGAATATAAAGACAGCGTTGTGACTGTAAAAGGTCCCAAAGGCACGTTAACCAGAAAAGTGGTTGGCAACGTAGACTTCGTTGTAGAAGGTACGAACCTTTTGGTTAAAGCACTTGATAATAGTGCAGACACGAACGCAAAACACGGGCTTTACAGAGCACTTGTTGCCGGTATGGTAAAAGGTGTTACGGAAGGCTTTGTGAAGGCATTGGAAGTCAAGGGGGTAGGTTGGAAAGCCCAAGTTCAAGGCACGAAACTCGTGCTTAACGTAGGTTTCTCTCACCCCGTTGAATTCGTTGCACCCGAAGGCATTAAGTTTGAATGCCCCACCCTTACGGAAATCACCGTATCGGGCATCAACAAGGAACTTGTTGGTCAAACGGCAGCGAACATCAGAGCAGTCAGAGTACCTGAACCTTATCACGGCTACGGTATCCGTTATAAAGACGAATACGTAGAACATAAGGAAGGTAAGACTTCCGGTAAAGGTAAGAAATAAGGAGCGTTAAAGTATGATTTCTAAAATTGATAAAAATGCAGTCAGACAAAAACGCCACGCACGCGTCAGAAAGACGGTGACGGGTACGGCGAATATGCCCCGTTTGAACGTTTACAGAAGTCTTAACCACATCTACGTGCAAGTGATTGACGATAGAAAGGGCAACGAGAAAGGCGGCGTGACGATCGCAGCGGCGTCCACGATGGACAAAGCGGTAAAGGAAAAGATCGCCGGTATGAACAAGACGGATGCAGCGAAGGTAGTTGGTGCAGTCGTTGCAGAAAGAGCGCTTGCTAAAGGCGTTGAAGCAGTTGTGTTCGACAGAGGCGGCTATCTTTACAACGGTCGCGTTCAAGCGGTTGCAGACGGAGCAAGAGAAGCCGGACTTAAATTCTAAGGAGACGGAACAATGGCAGACGAAAAAAGAGAAAGAAGACCTCAAAGAAGACAAGCCGAAGACGACGGGCTTATTAAAAAGCTTATCGAAGTAAACCGCGTAACGAAAGTTGTTAAAGGCGGTAAGAATATGCGTTTTGCTGCACTCGTAATCGTGGGTGACGGCAAGGGTAAAATCGGTGTTGGCACGGGTAAGTCGAAAGAAGTTCCGGAAGCAATCGAAAAGGCTACTTTGAGAGCAAAGAAGAACATGATCTCCGTTTCCATCGTAGACAACACGATTCCTCACCAAGTAATCGGTGTATTCGGGCGCGGTAAAGTGCTTATGATGCCGGCTGCCGAAGGTACCGGTGTTATCGCAGGCGGTCCCGTTCGTGCGGTTATGGAAGCAGTAGGTATTAAGAACATCAGAACGAAATCGAACGGTTCTCAAACCCCTAGCAACTGCGTAAAAGCAGCGATCGAAGGGTTGAAAGAACTTAAAACGGTAGAAGAAATTGCCGCTCTCCGCGGTAAGACCGTTGAAGAGATTTTGTACTAAGACGGAGGATAGAAGACAATGGCACAGATTAAAGTTACGCTCGTTAAGAGCACGATTGGTCAAGTTGCATCCGTGAAAGGCACGGTAGCAGCGCTTGGTCTTAAAAAGATCCGTTCGTTTAAGGTAATTGACGATAGCCCCGCAGTGCAAGGTATGATTGCGAAGGTTAAGCACCTCGTCAAAGTAGAAAACGTATAAGGAGGTTTATTATGAGAATAGATACTCTTTCTCCCGCAGAGGGAGCAACCAAATCCGCAAAAAGACTCGGCCGTGGTATCGGTTCCGGTTTAGGCAAAACCTCCGGTAAAGGTCACAAAGGTCAATGGGCACGTTCCGGTGGCGGTGTACGCCCTGGTTTCGAAGGCGGTCAAATGCCTATCGCTCGCCGTGTACCGAAGAGAGGGTTCAACCATGCGGGTAAGGAATACGTTATCGTTAACCTTTCCGTTTTGAACGAACTTCCCGAAGGTACGGTCGTTGATTACGGTTTCGTAATGGCGAACGGTCTTGCAAAAGCAGTAAAGAACAACTGTGGTTTAAAAGTTCTCGGTAGCGGTGAACTCAAAGTTGCTCTTACTGTAAAAGCAGCGAAGTTCTCTGCTTCTGCGAAAGAAGCGATTGAAGCAGCGAAAGGTACTGCGGAAATTATCTAAAAAAATCGCGCGGAAAACCGTTATTATGCGGTTTTCCGTTGTGCGGTTATTTCTCCTTCCGCAGTTTAGCGCATATTCGCGCTATTCGCGTTGAGCCTTGCGCTCAATACTAACATCAATATCGGAGAATAAAATGTTACAGACACTAATCAATGCATTTAAAGTCAAGGAAATACGGCACAAGGTGTACATGATGCTCCTTTTGTTGCTCGTGTTCCGTATTGGCTGTTTCATTCCCGTTCCCGGCTTGGATAGAGCGGAGTTTGCCTCTTTATTCGCAGCGGACACAGGGAACGATTTCCTCACGCTTATGAGCAGTATTACTGGTGGCGCGCTTGCCCAAGGTACTATCTTTGCGCTTGGTATCGGTCCTTACATCAACGCTTCGATTATTATGCAACTCCTTTGCGTGGGTATTCCCCCGCTTGAAAGACTTTCCAAACAAGGGGAAGAGGGTCAAAAGAAAATCGCGCAATACACCCGTTACGTGACGATTTTGCTTGCCGTAATTCAATCCCTTGGGATTATCGTTAGTTTCGCTTCCACGGAAGGTGCGATTAAGAGCGAATTGTTCTTCAATCAACCCTGGCTTGCGGGCGCGTTTATGACGATTGTGTACACGGCAGGTGCGCTTATCGTTATGTGGATCGGCGAAAGAATCACCGATTACGGCGTGGGCAACGGTCAATCTATGATCATCTTCGTAGGTATCATTGCAACGGCTGGCCAAGCGATTTTAAACAAAATTTCGCAATTCGGTACTACGGACGGCAGAGCCGTTTGGGAACTTATCGCGTTCATTTTATTGTGCGTGTTAATTTTCTTTGCGATCGTGTACGTAGATTTGTCCGAACGTAAAGTGCCTATTCAATACGCAAAACAAATCAAAGGCAGAAAGATGTACGGCGGTCAATCGTCAGTAATTCCCATCCGTATTTCGGGTGGTGGCGTTATGCCGTTGATCTTTGCGTTCTCTATTTTGAGTTTCCCTCAATTGATCGCGAGCATGGTTGCACCGAATAGCGGTTTTGCAACGTGGTGGGCGAACTGGATGTCCGGTTCTTCCGAAATTCCTCTCGGTCAAGTGATTTATTCCTTGGTACTTTGCTTGTTGATTTTTGCATTCTCGTTCTTCTATGCGCAAATGCAATTCAACCCCGAAGACGTTTCTAAGAGCATTCAACAAAACGGCGGCTTTATTCAAGGTATCCGCCCCGGTAGAGCAACGGAAGCATATCTTAAAAAGATTTCCAACCGTATCACTTTATTCGGTGCAATTTACCTTTCGCTCGTTGCGTTTATCCCCTCGGTAGCGTTTGCGTGGGCGGCAATGGACCTTGTGAACGTATTCTCTAC
>JAFTHR010000008.1 GCA_017457345.1 Clostridia bacterium
AAACTTTCTTCCGTGAGTGGTTTAAATTCTGTGAAAGTTGTACTTGGTGAGAAGAACGGGTTGAATGCTGATAGCATATACGTAAACGGTAGTGCCGAGTTGTTCCAAACTATGAAAATCGGTGGTTTTGGGTTAGATACTTTGTCGCGGAGATACGACGTAGAAATGAAAACGGTTTACTATGTAAAAGCCGTACAGGACGAAGGGGAAACGAAGTACGAAACCGTGAAAACAAGCATTCCTATGCTCTTTGTGCAAACGAAAACGTTTAGCGATTTAGGGGAGAACGTTTTAGAGAAAAACGAAGGGGCATTCGCGGCTGAACCTACCGTTTCTTCAGGGCTTAGCGTAGTGGCTCTTGAACGATTTGAAACGCTCAAAGCGTTGTTTGACGAAATTCAAACGATTACGTATCAAGACCTTGTTCAATTTATCGGAACTAAAAATCCCTTTTTTGCGGCATAACAAAGCAAAACAAAACTCGGCAAATTTGCCGAGTTTTTCATTTGGAATAGGCTATAAAAAGAGAAAAACAACCCACGTTAGGGTTGTTTTGTTTGGTGGACGCGAGAGGGTTCTCGCCTTTAGCGGCGCGCCCCAGTGTGCGATTATCAATCGCACAATTTTGCCAAAAGCATTTATGTAAAAAGGGAAATCGGGCAAAATAACTTTTCTCCCGAAAAGTTCTTCCCACCCTCGAACCCTCTCACAAAAGAGAAAAACAACCCAAAAAGGGTTGTTTCGTTTGGTGGACGCGAGAGGGTTCGAACCTCCGACCTCTACCATGTCAAGGTAGCGCTCTAACCAGCTGAGCTACGCCTCCACTCTTAAAAGGCATTATAACAAATTATCACCATTTCGTCAATGAATTCGCCGTTATATTTTAATAAATGCAAAAAACTGCGCTTTTTTTGCGGCGACCGTTGACATTTTTTGAAAAACGCTCTATAATGATAATAACAACGAAATTGCGAGGGGTATTATGTTTTCTATCGACGAAACCGATTTGCAAATCCTTTCCTTAATTAAAAACGACGCTCGTGTTTCTATGAAACGTCTTGCAGAAAAAACCTTCCTTTCTTCTACGGCGGTTGCCGCACGGATTGAAAAACTAGAAAAAGAAGGGTATATCGACGGGTATTATACCCGTATTCGTCCGCAAGCCTTTGGCTTGAACATTAAAGCGTTTATCCATTTGGAGGTAGAGCCCATTCAAAAAGCGGATTTCTATCCCTTTATTCGCTCCTGTCCAAACGTGGTGGAGTGCAACTGCGTGACGGGAGATTATTCCATGCTTTTAGAAGTGCTGTTCCATTCAACTACGGAATTAGACCGTTTTATCGGCGAATTGCAGCGTTTCGGTAAAACGAAAACGCAAATCGTGTTCTCTACGCCCGTAGAGCATAGAGACGTGGTGCTTACGGACGTTGAAGAAAAGCGTTAACCCCCTAAAACTTCTATCCAAAAAAACTTTATGTTTCACGGGAAACTCTAAAAAACAATAAAAAACGGACTGAAACCAGTCCGTTTTTTTGATTAAAGTTTACGTTTATCCGCGCGAGAGAAGAGATGGTAGAACCCTGCAAAGAACAGGATGTTAGCCAAATAAATGACGGGGATGACCACGAAAGTGAGCAAGGATTTCACGTTTGCAAGGTCTGCTTTGCAGTAAACCGAAACCATAGCGGTGATAAGAACGGCAATTACGAATAGAATAGAAGCCGTTGTTCCGTAAGAAGGGTTCTTTGCTCTACGTGCGTTTGCTTGATATCCAAAGGCGTACATTGTGCCGATTACGCCGATCATCACAAGTCCTACGGCGAGCGCTATAACGGGGTAAGCGATATGCAAACCGAGATAGTCACGCAAGAAGAATACGGATAAACTTTCCGCTAAGATAATGGCGAAGATAAAGCATGCCGATTTAAACAGGGCAAGTCCTTTGTTGAATAAGCCGTTTGCCGCGCTCGTTTCCGTTGTTTGTTTTTGCGGAAGGGCGGTGCGCATGCTGCCGGCAGTCTTTAAGCGAATACCGTCCTCGCTGGCGCGTTTTAACAAATCGTCGAAATTCACGCTTCTTTCCGCTTGTGCGGGGACTTCGCGTTGTTCGGGCGCAAAGTAGGAAAGTGGAGTGGTGGGAACGCTTGCGTTTGCGGCTTGATGTTTTTCCGCAAGGGCAAGTTCGTCTTCACGGCGTTGCAATTCCTGTGCTCTTTGGCTCAGTTGTGCGTGATATTGTTCAAGGTTGTGCT
>JAFTHR010000009.1 GCA_017457345.1 Clostridia bacterium
AGTATTTCTCCAAAAACGGAACTTTGTTTTTTTATGATATCATTTTTTTGTGTTTTTTTCAACCGTTTACGCCGAAAAAACGCCTTTTTTCGCTAAAAACTTTTCAAGTAAGTCCGCCGCAAGATAAACAAGGTCGGCACACGGTCTTTTTTTATAGTACTCGGCGCTGCGCTCTTCCGCCACGCCGCCCTTTTCCACTGCAAGGTTTTTTCCGGCAAGAAGGTCGGCACAAATCACGCTCCCCGTTTCGGCTTGGACCGCTTCTACAAGACCGCGAATTTCTTGGTAAGCAGTTTTCTTTTTCTCGGCGTCTAATTCGCTTGTACCGAAGATAGCGCCGTACGCCATGACGAGCCCGCTCACCGCACCGCAAGTCAAACGAAGTCTACCGATTCCGCCACCGAAAGGCAACGCTTGTTTTAATAAGAACTCTTCGCTTACGCCGCAAAGGTCGGAAAACGCCAAAACGACGGCTTGAGAACAAGTATAACCGGATTTAAAGTACTCTTTTGCCTTTTCTGCTCTTGACATTTCGTTTTCTCCTTGTTATAATATCGATATGTTAAAAGTATTTGCCGCTCAAAAAACGGAATATCCAAACTCCGCCGCGCTCGTACAGCGTATCCTTTCAAAGGAATACGGGGAAACGAACTTTTGTCTGTTAAAAACGGCAAACGGAAAACCCTACTTAACGGGCATAGCAAACGAAAACGCACGAAACGTTTCCATTTCCCACACCAACGAATGGTATTTCGTGGCGTTTTCAAGCGAAGAGATCGGCATAGACGCCGAACCGCTCGATCGCACGGTCGATTTTTCAAAAATCACCCGCAAATTCACGGAAAACGAACGTTCACAAATCCGCTCTACCGAAGATTTTTTGCGGTTTTGGACAATGCGTGAAAGCGTTGTGAAACACCTTGGAATAACGATAATCGAATCGTTTAAAAGACTTTCTTTCGATTGCGGTACTACTATTTTAGACGGCGCGCCGTTTCCCGTATCGCTTTTAAGATCAACGTGGCAGGGACACTCGGTTTGCGTGTGTAAAAGCACCGCCGAAGAAGTTTCTATCGTTCGTATAGTATAACACTTTTATAAAAAGAATGCAAGCAAATAAAGGAGAAATTATATGATAGGCGTTGTAATCGCAATGGACAGCGAAGCACAAATCTTGCTAGACTGTATGCAAATAAAAAATAAGAGCGAAATCTCCCAAAAGGCCGTGTATATAGGAACGGCGTTTGGGAAAGAAATTGCGCTGATTATTTGCGGCGTGGGGAAAGTAAACGCGGCAATCGGTACGCAAATCGTTATTGATAAATTCGGTGTGGAAAAATTGTTCAACTTTGGGGTTGCAGGCGGGTTGAACGCAAGCACCGATCTTTGCGCCGTGTACCAAATTGAAAAGGCCGTACAGTTCGACTTCGACTTAACGCAACTCAACGGCACGGCTATGGGCACGCTCGACGAATATAGTGAAAACTATTTGTATTTCTCTACTTTTGATACAGAGTATCAAACGCGCGCACTCGGCACGTCCGATCGATTTAACGATAGCCCTGCCGACTATGCACTTTTAACGGAAATCTTGCACGCCGATATCCGCGATATGGAAGGCGGGGCAATTTTACAAACCGCCGTGAAAGCGGGGTTGCCCGTCTACTGTGTGAAAGCGATTTCAGACGTTGCGGGAAACGGTTCTACCACCGAACAATTCTTAGAAAATAGAAGCCGCGCCCTGCAAAACTTAAAGGAAGTTTTACCCGAATTTTTTCAAGCGCTTTAAGGAGAATTTATGATTGATTTAGGTGACTGGAACGAACGCCTTGCCCCGCTTTTTCGCGACGAGCGCTATCAAAAAATCCGTTCCTTTTTAATAGAAGAATACAAAAACCATACTGTTTACCCCGATATGTACGATTTGTATAACTGCTTCCGTTTTACCCCTTTTGAGAATTTGAAAGTGGTACTCCTCGGTCAAGATCCGTACCACAACGAAGGGCAGGCGCACGGGCTTTGTTTCTCGGTGCAAAAGGGAGTGAAAAACCCGCCGTCGCTTGAAAACATTTTTAAGGAACTTAAAAGCGACGTTGGTTGCGGCTTGCCCGATCACGGGAATTTAACCAAATGGGCAAACGAAGGGGTGCTTTTAATGAATACCGCGCTCACGGTACGCGCGCACCAGGCAAACTCTCACGCAAAATGCGGATGGGCTTGGTTTACGGATAACGTGATCAAACTCGTTTCCGATCAAAAAGAGCACGTGGTGTTTATTTTATGGGGCGGCAACGCACGCTCGAAAAAACCACTTATCGACCAAAGCAAGCACTTGATTTTAGAGTGCGCACACCCTTCCCCGCTCTCTGCCTATAACGGATTTTTTGGATGCAAACACTTTACGAAAACGAACGAATACTTAACCGCTCACGGGAAAGCTCCTATCGACTGGGATTTAACGAAGTAAAAAAATGAAACGGGAACTATGTTCCCGTTTTTCTTTATTCGTTTTCAATGGCTACCGCATGGCATATACAGGGAATACTCTCTCCCTGCCCCGCCGAAACGGTTGAAAGGAGCGCCCCCGTAGCACAAAGCAGCACGCTGTTTATCTCTCTTTTTTTCAGTTTATCGAAAATATAGGAATTGAACACCACGGCACTACAACCCGCGCCGCTACCGCCTTGAAACTCGTCCTCAATCACCTTATAAACAATCTCCCCGCAATCCACATGATTTTTTTGAATATCCACCCCTTTTTGCTTGGTTAAATGCTTTAAAATACGGCTACCGAGCGCACCTAAATCTCCTGTTAAAATCAAATCGTAATCGCTCGGTTTCTTGCCCGTGTCCTTAAAGTGACGAGTAATCGTATCACAGGCGGCAGGTGCCATTGCCGCGCCCATATTATTTACGTCCGTCACCCCAAAATCCACCACTCTTCCAAACGTGGCGCTCGTGATGGCAATTTTCCCTTCGTAATCCACCCCTTTCGTCTTTTTTTGCGGCGGTGTTTTACAAAAATTTCCCCGCACAATCACCGCGCTGCCTGCGCCCGTCACCGTCCATTGCGACTGCGGAGGACGGGTATTGCCTAGTTCCAAAGGATAGCGGTATTGCCGTTCGGCGGAAGAGAAATGGCTACCCGTTGCCGCCACCACTCGATCGGCGTGCCCGTCGTTTACGAAAAGCGCGGCGAGCGCAAACGCTTCGGCAAGGGTGGCACACGCACTATACGTACCTAAAAACGGAAAATCGAAATCCCGCGCGGTAAACGAAGCCGAAATGATTTGATTGAGCAAATCCCCCGAAATTAAAAGGTCGATATCCTTTTCCTCGAGCCGTGCATTTTGTATGGAACGCCGAACGGCGTACGTAAGCATTTTACACTCCGCCTTTTCGTAGGTATCTTCTCCGTACATATCGTCGTTTAACGCCTTATCGGCGTATTTTCCCACAACGCCTTCCGCTTCTTTCGGGCCTGCAATCGTGCCCGTGGCTATAATTCTGGGTTTGTTTTGAAAAAAGACCGTTTGTCCTTGCATACTCCACCTCTTGGATAGTATGCAACCTTTGAAAAAAAGTATGTAAATCCCCCGTTCGATGTAATGCCGAACGGGGGATGAATTTTATTCGTCGTCTTTTTCCAAACTGAAGCATCTTTTTGCCCAAGTGAATTTTCCGCAATGGGGACATTTTAAATGCCTGCGCATGATCGTGTGCGCGCCCATTATATACGCCGTTTTCGTGGGAACGAATCGTTCACCGCACGCACGGCACTCAAATACCGCGTTGCGCATTTCTAAAGCCGCCGCAACGGCAATGCCACCGAACATCACAACGATTGCAACTACTATCAAAACTATTCTCTTCCACGTTTCCATTTCAAACATAGAAGAAACCATAATAATCGTGATAGCAGCCAACAACGTGAGCATCACCACGCAAAATTCCACGATCAAGCGGAATTTTCCTTCGCGTTTTTCGTCGATCAATTTCATCATATTTTCCTCCGCATTTTTTTGATACTCGGATTCAGATAAACGCCGACCGGAAAGCAGTTCGTTTACGGTAATTCCTAAAATCTTGCAAAGGGGCATCATCAACGAAACTTCGGGAAGTCCGTTTCCGCACTCCCATTTTGAAACCGTTTTATCGCTAATGAGCAATAATTCGGCAAGTTCGCGCTGCGTGAGGCCTTTTTCTTTGCGCATTTGGGAAATAAATCTGCCTGTTTTCAACTGATCCATAACGTTTTCTCTTCCTCCTGCAACGCTATTATATCAAAAAGAGACGGGGTTTTTCTCCCACGGAGCGTAGAGTTTTGCAAATTCTACGCCTTGTAGAGAACGTTTACAACAATTTTTCTAAAATACGCTTTAACGCGCATTTGCAATGCTCGTACGTTAAACCGCCTTGGAAATACGCCGTGTACGGTTCTTTCACGGGCGCGTCTGCGGAAAGTTCAATGCTTGCACCTTCCACAAAACACCCTGCCGCCATAATCACTTTACTATCATATCCGGGCATATCCCACGGTTCTAGCGTGACGAACCCGTCTACAGGCGAAGCCTCTTGAACGGATTGAATAAAATCGCAAAGTTGTTTTGCCGTGTCAAAACGGATTGCACGGGTAATGTCCGCAGGGATTTTATCGAGTTTCGGGAAATTTTCATAGCCCAACGTTTCCATACATTTACCGATTAAAAGGCTGCCTTTAATCGCTTGGCAAACGGTATGCGGCGCAAGGAATAAGCCTTGATAAAACAAACGATACCCGTAAGCATACGATCCAACTTCTCTGCCGATAGAAGGTGCGGTAAGGCGCTTGCCTATGAGTTCGATATATTCTTCTTTCCCAACGATATACCCGCCGTTCGGTGCAAGCCCACCGCCGGGGTTTTTAATGAGAGAGCCAACGGCAATATCGGCGCCTACGTCGCACGGTTCTTGCTTTTCCACGAATTCCCCGTAGCAATTATCGGTAAAAATACAACCTTTAAACCCACAACCGCGCACAAAAGCACAAATCTCGCCGATTTCCGCTACCGTGAACGCATCACGGAGTTCATATCCCCTAGAGCGCTGAATATACACCATTTTTAACGACGGCGCAAGTTCGGCAATCCGTTTTGCAATCGCACCTTTATCGAATTTCCCTTCTACGGTCAATTCGGTATAATGGAACGAAACGCCGAAATCTTTCAGCGATCCGTTTCCATCCCCAAACAAAACACCACGAAGCGTATCGTACGGCATACCCGAAATGGAGAGCACCGAATCGTTTGGACGAAGCACCCCGAAAAGCGCCACGGTGAGCGCGTGCGTGCCGCTCAAAAGAGACGGGGAAACGAT
>JAFTHR010000058.1 GCA_017457345.1 Clostridia bacterium
AGGTTGCAACGTTATTTGCAAGGGTAATTTTAATCGTACGCTCTTGACCAACCGTTTGCGCCTTTCCAGAAGGGGATGCCGTACCTGCATTTAAAACCCCAGAAAACGCCGAAGCAAAGTCCACTACGTTCCCGTTCGCTCCATACGCCATACCATAACCGGTGATCGTACCCATCCAGTCCGTTGCCGATCTGTAAATAACGGAAACGGAAGAGTTCGTGGTATTAGCAATAGAAGATACCGTATAGGTCATTTCCATAGTGAAATCGGAAACGTTGCCAAGCGTTTTCGCCACACGGTAGGTTGTACCGAAATAGTTGTTAATACCCGTACCGAAATGGTTGGTTGCCGCCGTATTCCCGATCGTTAAACCGCTTGCGGATTTTTGGGTTGCAACCATTGTGCTCTTATTGCTTTGCCCGTACAAGGACCAGTCAGACGGCAAGCCGTTTGAAAAATCCGCCGTATAGGATACGGTTTCCGTTTGCGCGGCAACCGTTTGGCTCTTGGGTGTAAACGCAACGGCAAAAGCCGACGTAAGTACTGCTACAAACGCCGCGAAACAAAGAGATAAAAATGTTTTATTTCTTCTCTTAGTCATAATCTCCTCCTAAGAAAATATATCATATCACTCGTATTTAAGAAAATATATCATATCACTCGTATTATATCACGTACGCGCGCGAAAGTTAACATTGTTTTTTGAATTATAGCGAAAAATACTGTTGGTCTTTTATATAATAAAAAAATCCCCGTTTGTCAATTCGCCAAACTGGGACGTTTTTAAGGTTTAAGCGTAAAACTCAACGAGTTTTTTGATGAAACATTCACTAATCATCTTCATACCAGCCGAGTTGGGGAGAACCAAACTCCAATCTGCAGAGTACTGGAATCCCGTTTCAACGGTAATGCCGCTATCACGGAACAAATCAACGATAGGTAAATTGAAATAGTTTGCAACGGAACGAATTGCGTCGTTGTATTGATTCAGTTGCTCGATCGTAACGCCTTTATTGAGAAGGGATTCCATATTCGGTAAAATCGTGAAACAGAACACGTCTGCCGATTGATATTTGTTCACGATTTTGTGCATCATAATTGCATAACCTTCCAAGAAACTGGTAGGCGTAGCATAAGTATAGTTGCCCGCCGTACCCGAAACGAGCGAAGCCATTTTAGAAGCAGTTAACGTGCCGCCAATTTGAATTCCTTCAACTGCAAGGTCGTGAATATAATCGTTCGTGCCTAAATATACCGCGATAATATCGGGATATACGTTGGTATTATTGTTGTGCAAGTTGAGCGCACGAGCATCCGAAGATCCAAGCGAAACGCCACCGTGCGTATTCCATACGTATGAACCGGACCATGCGTTATTAACGCAAAGTTCTAAACCCGTTCGATTTATCGTACGTTTCCACCACGTTTGATCAACGTTTTCGAGCCACGCCCAATATCCGTTCGTATTTTTATAATACACGGCGTTATTTCCAAGCGTGGAGTTGTAACTCGTGTTGTTATTCCAACCCTCAAAGGTAGAAATACTATCCCCCATTATGGAGAGTTTTTTCCCTTTTAAACTCTTGGCGAACACTTCTTCTTCCTTAAATTGCTCAACGTACGTATCGTCCGTGAGTATTTGTTCCATTTCCGCGTATACGGGGAGCGAAAAATCAGAATTAAACGCGCACGGAGGCTGAACGTTAATAGGCAAATTCGCAAAACAGTTGGAATAATACGCGTAGCGATAATCCTTAGTTTGGGAATACACCCACGTGATCAAGTCGGTAGATTTCCCGAACGCAAGAGTTTCGTCTTCGCCGACTTCAATTCCTAAACGCGTTACGTCAAACTCCAACCACTTATTCACCGTCGTTGAAGTGACGCCGTTTGCCGCCCAATAGTCGGCAGAGGGGCGCAACGTGTATTCCTTCACGGGAGAGGCAACTTGATCCATCATAACGTCGTTCTTCTTCACGCGATAAATGGTGAAACTTTGCCATCCGTCTAGGCTGTCAATCGATTGCACGTATAAACCGATTTTCTTCAATCTACCGTTCGAATACGCGTTCAAGTCGTAGTGTACGTAGGGAGCGTAGTCTTTGGCTACAGCACTCAACGTAGAGTTTTGCAAAAACGTTCTTGCATCTGCGTGCACCACTTTCGTTACGACGCCGCCGCGTTCTGCGCGCGTAGCCGAAATTAAGAGTTTATCGTTTACGCCGTCCGTTTTTTCACAGGCAAACGTTTGCATATTCTTGGAGTATTCCCCGCAAGTATCCGAAGCATCACCAACGTTCGTGGCAGCAAGCAAGTTTACCGTGGATTGACCACCGCCGATCGCGAGCGTTTCGCCTGCATCAATTTCAATGTGTAAGGCAACCACGTTTTTACCCGCCACAACGCTATAAACACCAAGATTCGCTACACCCGTAGAAAGATTTACTTTCCCAATTTCAAGCATCCCTGCCGTTTCCGCGTAAAAGACGAGTTCTTTCACGATTTTGTTCGAATAAAGCGTGTTGCCAGAATAGGATTGATAGCCGCTCATCACCGCAATTTTGCTAAAAGAAGTTGCAACCGATTTTTCGCCGAAATACTGATTGTCTTTGAGTGCAATCGTGCTTTCGATTTCATACTTATCTTTTGCAAGTTCCACCATTTGTTCGGTACGATTTGCACCTTCCCAAACGTATCCATCATAGCCAACGTACGGTTGGTCGGGCTTTAACTTCGTGGAGAATTTCCAACCGGTAGACGTATATTCATATACGTCACCCGTGGATTGATCGAAATAGAAATCCCCAACGTTCACGCCCGTAGTTGACGTTGGAGCGCCAACGCCAGAAAGCCACGTTGCACCGTCTTGACCAGGTTCACCGGGCGCACCGGGCGCACCGGGTTCCCCTTGTTCTCCTTTAATTTTACCGCAATCGATCGGCTCGGAGCCATCATTAAGCGCAATATACAATCTACCACCTTCCACGTACACTTCTTCAATGCCAACGCCTTCGTCACCTTTCACGTACTCTTTAAATTCTTCTAACGTACCTTCAAACCCTAAATCTTTTGCTTGTGCATAGATTGTTTCGATCGTGACGTCCCCTTTCGGCGAAGAAGACGAAGAACTGCTAGAATTGTTGCCGCCTGCGCAACCGGAAAGGGCGGAAACCGCAAACAAACTAGACAAAATTAAACTGCATATTTTTTTAGACTTGTTCATTTTTTCCTCCGTTATGAAAATGATTTTTAAAGCCGTTAGCCTTTATAATACTCGTACATGGTCTCCACAAATTCGTCTGCGATTAACTTCATACCCAAAGCGTTAGGGTGAATCTCGTCAAGATAATACGCGTCGTAGTTATAGTACGTAATGCCGAGTTCGCTATGCAAATCTACCACGGGCAGGTTAAAGTGTTCTGCAAGAGAACGAATTACGTTGTTATATTTATTTAAAAGCGTTCCAGAACCGTCATAACAAGGCAACACCGTGAAACAGAACACGTCTGCATTTGGATATTTTTTCGTGATGCGTGAAAGCATTAACGCATACCCATC
>JAFTHR010000059.1 GCA_017457345.1 Clostridia bacterium
ACAGTCGGGATTGCAGGTGGGCGAGCACTTGGGTTTACGGATTACGAACATTTCGGTATCCGTACCGCAAGGACCGGTCAAGCCCGCGGGTCCCCACCAGTTGTTTTCACGGGGCATAAAGTAAATGTTTTCCTTTTTGATGCCTGCCTTTTCCCAAAGCGTCGCCGCCTCGTCGTCACGGGGCAACGTTTCGTCGCCGCCGAACACCGTCACGGCAAGATTTTCGGGGGCAATCCCCAAATAGTTTTCGCCCGTTAAGAATTCGTAACTCCAAGGAATCATCTCTTCTTTAAAGTAATCGCCGAGCGACCAGTTGCCAAGCATTTCAAAGAAGGTGCAATGGCGTTCGTCACCCACGTCGTCGATATCGCCTGTCCGCACGCATTTTTGCACGTCTGTTAATCTCGTCCCCGCCGGGTGCTTTTCACCAAGCAAATACGGCACGAGCGGGTGCATCCCCGCCGTGGTAAAGAGCACGGTAGGATCGTTTTCGGGAATTAAAGAAGCGCTGGGGATTACCTTGTGCCCGCGTTCTTTAAAGAAGTTTAAATACATTTCCCTGAGTTGTTGTCCGTTATACGTTTTCATAAAATATCCTTTGCCGAACGTATCGGCTAGCCTTTCGTTTGACTTTTATTTGATTTTCATTATACCGCGCGCTCGCGCGTTTGTCAAGCGTACGCACGAGCCGTTTTGGATTTTTCTTCGCTTGTAATTCCGCCGCTTACACGGGATATACCGTGCCCAACTTTGCGTAATAGCCCACCGTAATGGCTATCGCAATAAGCAGCGTTAAAACCAAGTCTTTCTCTTTTTTAGAGTTTGGTGAGTTCGTACCCCGTTTTACTATCCTTTACCGCATAGCCAAGTTCGGCAAGTTTTGCACGGAGTTCGTCGCTCTTTGCCCAGTCGCGCGATTGACGCGCTTCAAATCTCTCTTTGGCAATCGCTTCCACTTTCGCAGGAATAGCAGAAGTTTGCTTTTTTTCGTACCACGAAACGTATTCTTCCGCATCCTTTTTAAAGAACCCCAAAAGACCGTAAGTTTCACGGATTTGCGCCGCAAACGCCTTTGCCATTGCGGCGTTTTCTTGCAACGCTTTTTTCATCTCTTTAAAGTAGCCGAACAAATTGCTGATGGCAAGCGCCGTGTTAAAATCGTCGCTCATGCAGGCGTTAAACTCTTCGTCAATACGCCCTGCGGCGCTTAAATCCTGCCCTGCCCCCGTCAAATCCGCTTTTTCTACCGCTAAAAGCACGCGATAGAACTCATATAAATGCTTTTCTGCTTCCGGGAATAAATCGTCCGTCACGTTAATATCGTTGCGGTAATTCGTTTGTAAAAGCGCAAATTTGATCGCTTCGTCGGAATACTTTTCAAGCAAATCGGCAAGGAGTAAACTGTTGCCAAGCGACTTGCTCATCTTTTGTCCGTTCACTTTAATCAGCCCGTTATGCGTCCAATACTTTACAAACTGTTTACCCGTGAGCGCTTCCGTTTGCGCAATCTCGTTTTCGTGGTGCGGGAAAATTAAATCTCTACCGCCGCCGTGAATATCAATTTGATCGCCAAACGCCGCACGGTTCATTGCCGAGCACTCAATATGCCAACCGGGACGGCCTTCCCCCCAATTCGATTGCCAGGAAATCTCCCCTTCTTTCGCACTCTTCCAAAGGGCAAAATCGTAGGCGTTTTTCTTCTCTTCGTCGTGGTCTACGCGAACGCCGTCGAGCGCGTCGTCGATATTGCGGTTAGAAAGTTTGCCGTAGGCGGGGTAAGACGCCACGTCGAAATACACGTCCCCGTTTTTCGTGGGGTACGCGTGTCCTTTTTGAATAAGCGTTTCAACGAACTCGATTATGTTGCCGATATTTTGCGTGGCTTTCAGCCATAAATCGGGGTCTTGTACGTTCAATTTGCCCATCACCGCGTTGATTTTTTCAATCATCATTTCGGCGTACTCGTCCGCAGGGATCCCCGTTTCGTGGGATTTGGCAATAATTTTATCGTCTACGTCCGTATAGTTTCTCGCATACGTCACGTTATAACCAAGTTTTTGCAGATATTTGCGGATGATATCGTAAATAAGCGCTTGATACGCGTGCCCGATATGCGCTTCGCCCGAAACGGTAATCCCGCAGGCGTACATTTTTACCTTCCCTTCTTCTAAGGGAACGAACTCTTCTTTTCTTTTGGTCAACGAATTATAAATCTTCATTTTCTTTCCTCTTTTTTCTCGTTTATTTGCCGTTATATAAGGTTTTTTCAAGCGCTTCGAGTCTTTCCTTGAGTTGGTTAAGTTCGGCTGCGTACGGGTCGGTTTTATCTTGATCCAAATCGGCCTCTTCTACCTTTTCACCGTTGATCCGCACCACTTTGCCGGGAATACCCACCACCGTTGCATACGGCGGAACTTCCTTTAAAACAACCGCCCCTGCACCGATTTTCGCGCCTTCTCCCACGGTAAAGCCGCCCAAAATTTTTGCACCCGCCGAAACGGTGACGTTCTCTTTCACCGTAGGGTGGCGTTTGCCTTGCTCCTTGCCGTTCCCGCCGAGCGTTGCGCCTTGATAGATAACCACGCCGGGATAGACTTCCGCCGTCTCGCCGATCACAACGCCTGCGCCGTGGTCGATAAACACACCGGGGTGGATTTTTGCCGCGGGGTGGATTTCTATGCCCGTGAAAAACTTACAAAGTTGGCTCAAACACCGCGCGATCGTTTTGCATTTTATTCGATAAAAGAAATTTGCCACTCTATGCCAAGATAAGGCGTGCACGCCGGAATACGTAAGCCATATTTCAAACTTACTGCGTGCAGCAGGGTCGTTCCGTTTTGCCGCGTTGATGTCGGCACGTAAACTTTTAAACCACATATTTCCTCCTTTTGAGCGAAAAAAAGCCGCTCCTTTTTGCTATATAGCCCATCACTATATAGTATAAAGGCGCGGTTAAACGCTGTTCCACTTTACTTCAAAAAACCTTACGGTTTTTCCTTATCGTTCGCCCTAGATCGGGGGCGTGCCGCAGGCATTACCCTGTCCTACAAACGCAAAAGACGCACTTTCTTTCCTTATTCCGTAGCCGCGCTTACAGCCTAAGGCGCAACCTCTCTGTCCGTTTTTTGGGAAATACTCTTTCTCTGCTCGGATATTAAGTTTTTCTTATTATAGCATTATCCGTTTTGAATTGCAACCTTTTTTACGCATTTTCTTCGCGCAAATATAAATTACGCACTTTATATTCCTTGAGTGCCGCTTTCATCATCTCGCGGTTGTAAACGCGCTGATGTAATAGATAATACACCACCACTTCCCGCTCTTTGGTAAAATCAAAACCGTAATCGCACGCAGATAAAAGTTGCAGCGTTTCTTCCACGCTCGCCCCAAACGCAAGCGCGAACGAATACACCAAACTCTTGCAAGGCAACGCCCTGCCTTTTATTATCTCCAAATACGTGCTTTTTGAAACGTTTATCTGTGCAAGCACGTCCTCTTGTTTCAACCGTTTCCCTTCGCAAAACTTGCGCCACGCGCGGCGAAAACTCTTTTTAGAAAACGCTTGACCGATTTGTGCAAAAACGCCAAGATGGCAAACGGGGAAAGAAAACTCCACGTCGCAAATCTTTTCTTTGAGCGCCACCAAGAGCGTTTCTTTTTTTTCTTGCTTGGAAAGCGCCATTTCGCTCATAGGCAGCGTGTAGGATACGGTGCGCCCAAACTCGTCCGTTTTCGTTGCCTGCATCACGGGCGGCTTATAGCCATCTAGCCCGCAAAGTTTATCGTAATTTGCGAACGTTTTACAAAAAAACTCGTCTAAATCGCTTAAAAACGGAAACATTTCGCGCCCTCCTTTTCTTCATTATATCATAGCGCGCGGCAAAAAGCAATCGCTTTTTACCCTTTCTTTTTTGCGTAATTTTTTCAAATTTACATTTTTTCGCTGTTTCTTTTCATTTTCGTTTTGTGATTTTTTTTCTTTTTCTTTGAAAACACCTGCGTTTTTGCTTGATTTTTCACGCCGTTTGTGTTAAATTGTAATAACGAAAACGAAAAGATGTAAAAAAGAGGAAAACAAGAAGATGAAAAGAGAAAGAATTGAAGAAATTGCAGAACTTGTGGATAAGCGCAGCAAAATAACGCTCGAACAACTCGCCGAGGTGTTCCCCGCCGTTTCTTCTATGACCTTGCGCCGTGACCTTATCCAACTGGAAGAACAAGGCAAAATCATCCGTATCCGCGGCGGTGCTATGTCTGTAAAGGAAGTGCAAAAAAACTCCGGTGAGCCGTACGCAAAGAAAACGAATATCCATATCGACGAAAAAATCCAAATCGCACAAAAAGCGGCAACCCTTATTAACGAAGGCTCTTCTATCTTTTTAGACGCCGGCACCACCGCGCTCTATTTGGCAAAAGAATTGCCGGACGTGCCTTGCAACATCTTTACCAACGGGATCGCCGTTGCAAAAGAACTTGCTAAAAAGAAAAACGTGACGATTAATTTGCTCGGCGGACAACTCGTAAAGGAAAACCTTTCCACCGCTTCGAGCCTTGCTTCCGTGTACTTTATGGACACGAACTTTGAAATCGCGGTTATCTCCGCCTCGGCATTCACGCCCGAAAACGGGTTCTCCTGCGGTTCTCAAGCCGAAGCCGACCTTTTAAAACTCGTTCGCAAAAAGGCAAAATTCTTGTATATGATGCTCGATAGTTCCAAAATCGGCAAAATCAAGCCCTATACCTTTGCTAGAATGAACGACGTAAACGTGCTCATCACCGACGAAGAGTTCCCCACCCTTTTAAAAGAACAATTCAAGCCAGAAAATATCGTGGTGATGTAATTTGTAAAAACGCAAAACCTGCCTTTTTGGGCAGGTTTTTTATTCTTCTATACCTTTCTATATCACTATAACACGGAAAAATTTTTATAAAAATCAAAGATGAGAAGCGCCGCAAAAAGGACGGTTATAATCCGCGCGGCAGGCAACGGGATTTTTTGAACGGCGTTTTTCAAAGGCGTAAATCCCCACCGCATAAACCCGTACAGTAAAAGCGACCAAGCCAAAGAAATCGGCACGCAAACCACGCCGTATATATTCAGCGGCATGCCGCGGTAGCACCAAAGCATTAGGCTATATCGCCGCTCAAAGTATACCCCCACCACAAGTTCAAAAACGCTGGGGATGAAAAACGCGGCAAGCAAATATAGCGCCGTTCTTGCGGGCTTGTTTTCCACCGATTTTAATAGCCCGCGTGGCTCGTTCGGTGTCCCCAACAAAAGATACGCCGCCATAATCGCCGTGCCGTAGATGGGGCATACAGGGCTATTTAAGAAGCCTTGATGCCGTATCCTTCCCGTTTGAAAAAGCACGAAGATCGTTTCGTATAACCAACCGAAAAAAGAAAGCGCTATTAAAAGTAAAAAGTACCGTTCCACCCCGTATTTCGTTCGTTCCGTACCTGCCACCCCCTTTTTTCATTATTTTTTGAAATTCAAGCCGTTTTATACATAAAAAAGAAACCTTGTTGGATAACCAACAAGGTCTTTTTATGAAAAGCGGCAATTACCTATCCTCCCGGCAGTTCTCTGCAAGTACTTTCGGCGTTAAAGAGCTTAACTTCTGTGTTCGGAATGGGTACAGGTGGATCCTCTTTGCCATCATCACCGCTATGGTTATATCTCGCGCGGTCCCGCGCAATATATACTTTTTTTGCGCTTATCTCCACGCTTTGCCGCGCTCCTAGATAAGCTTTCTTCTTTTACGAAGATTTACAACTACATAGCAGTTCGAGTTCTTTTTCGTACGTCCTGGCATTTATTTCCTTTTCTTGGCTCGTAAAAATTATAGATTTTTCTTGCGAAAAGATTTTGTAATTTTTTCTTATCTCTTTCTTTTTTAGAGATCAAGCCCTCGACCTATTAGTATCGGTCAGCTCCCACGTTACCGTGTTTTCACCTCCGACCTATCAACCTTGTTGTCTGCAAGGGGTCTTACTAGCCTTTGCTATGGGATACCTTATCTTGAGGCGAGTTTCACGCTTAGATGCTTTCAGCGTTTATCTCAACCGCACTCCGCTACCCTGCCGTGCCGCTGGCGCGACAACAGGTGCACAGTTGGTGCGTTCATCCCGGTCCTCTCGTACTAAGGACAACCCTTCTCAAGTA
>JAFTHR010000060.1 GCA_017457345.1 Clostridia bacterium
ACCACCCGTCTTTTGCCGGTATACTTTCCACTCGTTTACATTTTCGAAACTGTACATATCGTTATACGTTGCGTATAGCGACATTTTTTGTTCTTCCTCTTCTGGCTCTTCAGTTTCACCTGGTGTTTCAGTTCCACCAGGCGTTTCAGTTTCACCGGGTGTTTCAGTTTCACCAGGCGTTTCAGTTCCACCGGGCGTTTCAGTCCCACCGGGCGTTTCAGTTCCACCAGGCGTTTCAGTTCCACCGGGTGTTTCCGTTCCACTGGGCGTTTCAGTTCCGCCTGGCGTTTCACCGTTTTCGTTTTTATCAAACCAACCGGAAACGGTATCGCTTATCGAGCCCCAAGCGCTATTGATTTTATCGCTAACGTTGCCCGCATCACAACCTGTCAACGTTGCAGCGCCTCCGGCGGCAAGAACTGCCGCCATTGCTACACAAAGAATTTTCTTTTTCATATCTGCCCCCTTTTAATTCAACGCGATTCGCGTGACGTTATCGTTAAGCGTTGCCGTTTTAATCCCTTCGGTATCCGTCAAAATGAATCGTGACTCGTTGTATACCGGCGTGCCGTCTTGATTGTATCCGAGAATTACTTTCGGTACGAGTTGCGCTCTTACGTTGTCACCTTCGAACTCACCGCTACCACTCCAGATGCTATGTACGAACACGTACAAGTGTTCTCCGTGGTACGCACTATCCGTTAACGTATCGTTATAAATCACGGTGTTTTGCAGCATGTACGTTAAATAACGCCCGTTTTCGCCAGCATAACCGCGGTAATCAACCATACAATAACCGCTCGTTGAGTGCGAGCCTGCCGTCGTATAATCCGCCATAAACGGGTTGCTACCGTTGCCAACGTCAATGCAATCATAGCGATTCGGGTTATTGTTAATCACCGTAATCGTGCAAGAACCAAATGCCGTGGAAGTGCCGTTCGTTTCCGTTGCCGTGCTCCAAAGATCAAACCGTACTTCGTGTTGATACCATACGATCGAATCTTCAAGCGCGCCAACGTCACTTTCGATCTTATCTTCAAGCGCCGCATCCCCGGCTGTAATTTGAGAACCAAGCGCTGAATCGCCTGCTGTAATCTTGTCTTCGAGCGCCGCATCCCCGGCGGAGATCTTGTTCTCAAGCGAAGAATTGCCGTCCTTGATTTGTTCCCCAAGCGCTAAATCCCCGGCTGTAATTTGAGAAATAAGCGCCGAATCACCTGCAGCGATCTTGTCTTCGATTGCAGCATTGCCTGCCGCAATCTCCCCTTTTAACGTTTCAATTTGCGCCAAAAGGTCCGCCTGCGTTGCATAGTCCGGCTTTTCCTCTTTCGGCACAATCAAATTGTACGCTGCACCGATCCCCACAACGGCCGCAAGCGATATACATATTACCGCGAACGCCGTTCCCAGTTTGCCGCTTTTACGCGACGTTGTTTGTTTTGTTTGTTTTTTTGCCATATTCCACCTCTATTTTTTTTACGCCGTAGCGCTTTTTACGTTCCTTTCTAAATAGCAAATCGAGGCGTACAACGCATCTATTGCCAATACTACCTCGTCACGTTGAACGAGCAATTCACGGCCCTTTTCGCCGCATAACTCCCCGCACGTTAATTCGTTGCGCTGCGCATCAATCTCACTTTCTCTTTCTTTGCACTCTTCGAGCATTGCCCTCAAGCGTTCCAAGAGCGGCGCAGGCGACGTTGCACCCTGCACGTCCGCATATACGCGAACGTATTGACTCTTCCCACGGTTTGCGTATTCACGGCTCACCGAGAGAACGTTATATTCTTTTTGAAATTTTAAAAGCAACTCCGCCACTTCGGCGCTCGTGCCTTCAAATCTAACTTTTACCATTTTTCCTCCTTTGCACCTTTCGGCGCCGTGGCCTTATTTTAAGTGGCGCCACGGTACCACAAAAGGAGTTTATGAAAAACTGCTGACAAGCCCGACCGCGCCGTTGACGTGCCCGGACAATATACAGCAACTCTCAAGCGTTTTACTTTTTCTTCCGTTTCGACTCTCGGTTTTGCCGCTTTGCCGCACGGTAAATCTCGTTTTGCTTATGCGCAGAAGAAATCTTCGAGATTATCCATATAACGAATATCACAACCGCGACAATCACAACTGCACGAAGAATCCACGAATAATCAGTTTCCCCTGGCAATTTGAATTCCGGAAGTTTCACTTGTTCTGAAGGCGGCGTTATCGGATCCACGATATCGATCGGATTCGAAACTACGGGAATCACCGTATACGTGCCTTTGTCGTTGAACGTCAACTGTATAATATCAAAATCTAAGAATACGCTTTGTTGCGCTATGTAGGCTTGATTTAATGTAATTGTATGTGTAAAAGGACTCAATTCTAGCGGTTCAGGTATTATTAAATCCGCTATTTCAGAATAATAGTCTGTCGTTGAAAACCGGAAAAGCACCAAACGTTCATTGTTCGCTGCAGCCTCTTTGTACGCCGCATGTAAATTGTCAACGTCGTCATAGTTAACGTAAAGCGAATCAACAATCGCTTGCTTGTCCGCATCCGTTAAGTCAACGGTTTCCTTATTGCCGAAAATCTTGTCTTCATTTTCCCAATGAATAACCTCAATAGGGGAAAGTTCAATGTTCTCTTCTTCCGTAAACTTGCCGAAAATGGCCGCAAGAAAACCGAATTCTTCTACTTTGTTTGTAAACGCCGGATTAGAGCCTGTCCACGATTCCATTTTCTGCAAGTCTAAACCCGCATCAAAATCGTAATACGAATAGCCCTGCTTTACTTCCCCGCGCTCGTTCTTAACTTTCCGCGATTCGTCAATATCGCTCTCAAACATTTCCGCCGAAATTATACCGTCTTTAATCGGCAAAACTTCGTCCGTCTTTGCATAACGCTCTTTGTAGTTTAAAATCCAGTCGTAGAGTTCATTCCCTGCAACTGAACCCTGCTGCGCCAACGCCGTATATGGATCGTATTTTGAAATATCACTCGTCAAGAACGCACCGTAAAGTGCAGGAATAAGTCCATCGCCCGTTGGCGTAGGATAATTAAGGTTATAAACCCAATCGACATCTTGCGGTATAAAAGCGTTTCCTACTCCTTGATAATTCGCAAGTCCATATACTCCACCGTTTAATGTTTCTATTTTTTTCGCTTCTCCCTGATCGTCATGAACCTCGCCGATATGTTGTAATAATTCGTTGTAAAACTCAGCGTGCGAAGTGACGGCAAGCATTTTCGTTTTATACTCGTACCACTCCGCTTTTATGCGTTGCAAACGGCCGTAGTCTTCAAAGAATCGTTCCGGCACGGAGAAATACACCGTGTTAAGTTGGTTTTGGTGCCCTTCACCGCGCGAAGACGTTTCCGTACGATAGAACGTATGCTCTACGTCAAGTTCAACATATTCGCCTTTTTCCTTTCTCACGAAAAGAGTGGATGCAAGTTCTGCGCCCTTCCCGTAGCCTTGCGCATAACCGCTGCAGAAAATCTCTTGCCCCACGTGGTATTCGTCCGCGAGCGTTTCGCCCGTTTTGTGCAGTTGCAAGCCGGATAAATCGTAGCGCCGCTCGTAGCCTTGAGATTCCATTTCCACCGCGTTTTGCATTAAAACGTCAACGTTCAATACGCGGAACTTGATAAACAAGTTTTCATAACTTCCCGTTGTGGCGCCGCAATACTTCAAATAAAAGTATTCATAGTTCGTCGGTTTCAGTTCGTCCTTTTCCGAAACCTTATCGTAGGATAATTTGAAACTACCGTCTTCCCCTTTCTCGTAAGACGTTGCAATCAACGCCTTTGAAAGTGAGTTGTTATAGTTCGTCTTCGACGGGTTGTATACGTAGATATAAAGCGCGTAATTTTCTCCGCGCTTGAACGCATCTTCCGAATAGCAGTATTCCATAAACGAATACAACTGCGGCTCTTCTCCAGGAACGGCGGGATATTTCGAAAGATCAATCGTCGTTCCTAAATCGTCGTTCACGTCCGTTTGGTCATATTCCCGCACGTCGTTATTCGCCGCATACGCCTCCACAGGCGCCGTCTTTTCGGCAAAAATCGTAAATACCCCAGAAAAGACTACAAGCAGGGCGAGAAAAAGCCCTGCTATTTGCTTTGTTATTCCTTTGATTTTTAACCGTAGTTTCATTGTTTTTCCCTCGGTTTAATCCACGGGATCGGGCGGATCCCGTTGTTTTTTGTACTTGAGAAACTTTTAATGTTTTTTGTTCTTCAAACTTACGCGCCGCCCCGCGCTTGTTTCTAATTTTTAAGCGTATCGTTGTTTTTGGGGTTGAAATAGAAATCGTCCGTCATATCTCGCCCGTCGTCCAAGTAAATACGCGTTCGCGCTTTCGAAAAATGATAAAAATCAATAAGTTCTTGCGCCTCTTTGTGGTTGCTTGCGGTATAACGTTCCGATTTCTTACTCGTCGGATTAAGCCAAAAAATACTGTAATACGTATCGTTCCCTAATCGTTGATATATTTGCGGTTCTTCGCCTTCTTTACATACGGCAATAAAACTGTTAAACCCTACTCGAAAACGAAGAATCGAAACGCCATCCTCTTCCACATTTGCCTCAATCTTTATCCATTGAGGCAGCACTTTGAGCCTTTCCGCGATTTTTTCTTTGGGTATCGTCATATTCTCTCGGCCCCCTTGAACAAATTGCAAATTTTGTAATCGTCGCCGAGATATAAGTTGATATCCCATTTTTCAACGTTGCGCTCCCAGCCGAGCATTGCCAAAAGGTCTTGGCAGCGCAGGCGCAAGCGCTCTACGTTCTCTCTAGTTAAATTGATTTTTTCCGTCACAAACGGCGTTATGATTCGCATAACTTCCCACTCGCCCCAGTAAGCCGTGATGTAAATATGATCACACATATTGCACACCTCACTCTTCAAAAATGGAGCCGCCGCTATCTTTGCTCGAACCGTCTACGTCGTCGCTCGAACTGTCATTAACACTCTTGAAAACTTCTTTTTCTCGATCACACTCGAAATATCCTAAAATATCAAGCATTGCATAAGCGCTTTTAATAAAATCGAATTTTTCTTCGAGTTCCTCACATAATTTACGCGCCATACCGTAAAGTCGGATCACCGTTTTTTTGTCGCCGTTGATATGGATTATTTTTCGCCAGTCGTTCTTTTTCTCTTTCTCTTGGAAGATAGCAACAAAACTCTGCATCTCCACGTCTTCAGTTTCACCGTCAAGGTTATACATCAACCGTGCTTTGTTCTTTTGTTCCTTGTTGTTTTTCATAATTTATACTCCTTTTTTGCCCCCGGTTATCCGGGGATATTTACTGTTTTGAAACAACGTCCTCGATATCACCGCGATACAAAAGGTCGGTGATTGCCACCAGCGCCACAGGATCGCCTGTGTACTTGCTCGCCGCAAGCCCTAAAAAGGCTTTGACGGCATCCCAAAGTTCGGCGCGGCCAAGCCCGTACTTTGCGCAGACGTTCGCCTGCTGCTCTTTCGGTATATTGTTTTCAACCTCTTTCGGTTTTTGATTCCCCATGTTTTTTCTCCTTTTTTTACGCGTTATGAAATTATTTCAAAATTCTCATTCGATTATTTTTTGAAAAAACTCTACATTTGAGTATTTTTTATATTTTAACTCTACACTTGAAGATTGTCAAGTATTTTTTCTACATTTGTTGTAAAATTTCTTTATGGAGGGATTTTTTGTATGACATTTAAGGATATTCTCAAAGATCTAAGACACGAATACGCTCTTTCTCAAAAAGAAGTTGCCGCAGAATGCGATTTGAGCCCAC